>NZ_JBNPXV010000008.1:188153-233781 GCF_050433125.1 Roseimarinus sediminis
GCCTGCTGCATTGTAAATGTCGACCAGTGCCAATGAGTCGCGTTCCATTCCCTGGATATCTGTTTTCAGATTTACAACAGTACGGATATCAAACTCAGGCACAAGTGACGACTGTGCTTTACAAGTGTAAGTCCCTTCGTCAGGGATGCCTACATTTGAAATGGTCAGTTGGGCATCGGTACCAACAGGTTCATCAACACCTTCTTTGAACCATACATAAGCTTCACCTCCATCAACAGTTCCATCCAGAGTAGCGTCGCTACCACCGGCTACAGTTTGTGTTTCTTCTTCTTTCGCATATTGATAATCGTCGCTAAACCCTGCATATCCGGCTTTCGCATCGTGGTAAGGTTTTACATCGGCAAACGAGAAGTAGTTACCTGTCAGCTGAACTTTGCTGCTGGCACCGCCATTGGCCAGTTCAACAAAGGGCAGCGGGCCTTCAAGCTTGTTGTTCTGCAGGTACAACCTTGTGAGCTGTGTTGCATTCTGGATTGATGCAGGTACCGTACCTGTGAAATCGCTTTCGTGCAAATAAGCTTTGGCCAGCGATGGCAGGTTGAACAGGGCTTCAGGTAGCTGGCAGCCTAACTTTGTTGCCTGGAAGTTGATCTCACTCAGGGCTGTCATACTTTCAATTCCGGCTGGAAGGTCGCCTGTAATATTGGTAAACTTGATCTGCAAACGGGCAATCTTCGTACAGTTCCAGAGTTCGGCAGGTATGCTTCCGTGGATGTCAACATAAGTACGGGCATCTTCGTCTCCTTTAATCTCCAGTTTAGTCAGTTCGGTAAGTTGTCCGATGGATGGAGATATTGTACCAACCATGTCGCTTTGGTACAATGCCAGTTCAGTTACACGGCCGTCAGTAACCACAACACCTTCCCAGGTATCAACAGTTCCAACAAGCCAGTTGCCCTGGTTGGCCCAGTTTGCTCCGCCTGCTGCATTGTAAATGTCGACCAAGGCTAGAGAGTCGGCTTCGTTCACTTGTGCATTAGTACTTGTATAAGAGAAGCACAAGATCAATGCTAGGATAAGATAAAAGTTCTTCATAACTAATTTTTGTGTTTTTGATTAGTATTCTTTCAAAAATCGTGTATTGAATGTGTTATCATTTTCGTCGATAATCAACATCATGTAAAATCCATTCTCCAGCTGACTGATGTCGATTGTTGATTCATTCTGCTGAAGTGATAAAGTGCATTGGCCAAATAAATTGTAGATTTTGATTTCTTTCATTGGCGTATTATTCTTACTGCTAATAAAAAGTTGATTTTTAGCAGGGTTCGGATATACTTTAATCTGATCGTTCTGCCATTCATTGATAGCAGTTACAATTCCGAAAGTTGCATATATTGTATCGTTCCCGGTAATGGTGTGCCAGCGTTTTTCAGCCGACTGATTTTCCCAGGTATCGCCCAACCTGAAGTTGAAGCTGATTTCATCGCCCACATTGTAACCACCTACGGTTGTAATATAAGTAGATGCTGAATGATTAAACGACTCCATTTGGACTCCTGTTGTCCAGTCGCCCTGGATACCCATCAGGTAAGGGATGAGGTCTTCAGCGTTTGTCTCATAACCATCAAGGTCAAGAATGAAGGTCACTTTATTGTTTCTGTAGCCAAAGAAGGTATCTCCTGAAAAGTTCTTTTCTGAAACTTCAATCACAAGATTCCTGCCTTCGCTGATGATTTCATCTGTATTGATCTCATTCGGAGTGATTTCAATTGTAATGATGCCGTTCCCATCTGTAGTCCGAACAGTATCGTATTCTACTGTTGTAGTTCTTTTAAGTACCGTCCAGGTATAGCTTCCTGGTGATAATTCTACAGTTTTGCTCCAAATGTGATCACCTGATGTTGCATCTCCATTGGTGCCATCATCGAAAAGTGCAAATGGCAGGCTCTTCAAGTCTCCTCCGATGAAAATGTTATTCAGGCTTTGCGTTCCATCTTCAACAGTAATAGTAATTGCCTGTCTGTTTTCTACGATCAAATTCGTTACCTGTACCGGACCAAATGATTGCAATGCTCCACCATATAGTCCGTTTAATTTTCCCTTAGTGTAGTTAATGATGATTTCATCAGCCGACGACAGAGATTCAGTCAATACCAGTTCTAATGTTTTAGAAATAGTCGGATCTGTTGGCCCCGGATTGAGTACAATTGTTGCCACCGCTGTTGGTGTTGAACTGTTAACAACAAAGTCGGTTACATTAAATGTTACCGGATCAATGTATCTGTCGAAAGTGATAAGAATACCGCTACCATCCACACGGGTTTTAGCGCTTACAACCAAAGGAGCAACTCTCGTTTTGTTTTGTACAGCTAAATTGTTGAAGGATTGCAACTCACCTCCATTTGCACATTTAATGGTTCCCTGCGTATAAGACAGTATGACCTCTTCTGCATTAATAACGGGCGATGACAGTTCAAGCACATAGGTGTCGTTTAATCTCCCGGTACGTTTAAGGTTGGTGACTGTAATGTTTTTACCCCCGCTTGTAATCTCAAATTCACTGCTTTGAGCCGATGAAGGTAAGACCATTGGCTTGTTGAAAGTTATCTGTAGCGTATTTCCGCTATACGATGTTTCGGCATGTTTAATTACCGGCGTTGATGGGGTAAAACGCACGTAAATGGGCTTGCTAAAAGAGTTGACATAGTCTACGTTAAGGTCGTTTAAGCGAACAAGCTCATTTACAACCAATGCCTTATACTCTCCCGTATCGCTTGCCGATACACTGTTGATAGTGTATTCTGATCCACTTTTGTAGGTATTGAATCCTTTTTTATACCATTTGTATTCTCCGTTTTCACCTCCAACATTTGTTGACAACGTTACCTTCTCTCCGGGCGAAACAATTATCTCCCGTTCACGCCCCATATTGGTTAACTGACGTGCCTCATACTTAATATCGCCGGGGTTGCTAAAAGTCTGGAAATACTTAACAGAAGCTTCCCAATTGGCAAAGGAAATCTGATTGTTATAGACATAGAATGCGTCACCACTGGGGCCGTAATGTTCTACAATTTGTTCGGGAGTCCAGAAATCGAAAGTGGGTATACTGTCTAATAGATTATACCGAAGATTACAAAAACTAAGATTAATGCAATTCCGAAATGCTTCGGACAGAATTCCACTGAAATATACGCCTTCAATATCAATTGCTTCGAGATTCTCCTGAAATAGTTCATCAGGCAACTCAGTTCCTTTCAATCCGATATTTCCGTTTACTTTAAACCATTTTAAAGCAGTAAGAAGACCAACTTCTTTTGGAACGTATCCTTTCAAATTATTGTCACCTGCAGATCGTCGGCTAATTGTTGGGAGAAGATGAATGACTCGCCAAACAGAGTCGGTTGTATTACCAAGCTGTTGTTTTTCCAATAATACACCAAACCAGTCTTTTACCGGCCCTTCGAGCCATTTTCCCATTCCCGCATTTGGGTAGATGTCAGTATGGTACTCCAGCACATTATCACTTAAGTCGTTTATCGAAAAACCATCCTGGTTGCTTTTCCAATTAGGCCCGTCGGTTGCGTTATAGAAGGCAACCAATGCCAGCGAATCCTGCTCCAAACATTTGGTATATCCGCTGTAATCCTGAGCGCTGGCTGAAAAGATGAAAGCCAGTGCAAAAAAGTATGTTAATAACTGTTTCTTCATCTTTACTTATTTTTGAGTTACCACGTCCATTTCAATTACATAACTTTCGCCTTCATACCATTCTGTATTAGTTGGATGAATGGCTTTAATCATGGCCAAACCATATTTGTAAGAGTTTGCAGATGCAAAATCAGTCTGAAAGCCGATGATGTCGCCCACCTTAATGTCGGAAACATAAGTAGCTCCATTTTTCAGGGTATCGTTACTGGCAACGTAGGATAGTTCCGCCGCCGTTAAAAGTGGAAATTCATCTGTTGAAATTGAAGTTGCTTTTTTCAGTTTTGATTTGTTCCTGATTTGCATGCTGGAAGAATAGTGCCAGTCGTAAGGCGCTACCAACATTGCACTGGAGTTTTCTACAATGAAAACAAAATCGAGTGCCTCCTGAACCTTTAAGTTTGCTTCGCTTATGGGTTCGTAATTAGGAAGGTAGTGATACACTTTACCATCAAGGCTTGAAAAACCGTCGGTTTTCGAACTATTATTAAAGTACAAAGCAACATTGTTGTATTTTACAATACCCGGTACGGTAATTACTTCCTGTTCAATGGTTAACTTACCCTCGCCATCAACCATTCCGAATGTAAGTATAGAATTTAGTGAATCCTGATTGACAATATAGTTGTAATAGATGTCAATACTCTTTACATTTTTCTGAATGGTTCCATAGGTGTGGTCAATAAACGGATCGTTACCTCCCGAAGGAATGGTATATCCTGTTCCGCTTCCACCGGAAACCGATGAGGAAACGGTGAGTGATTTTATGGCACTTTCGGAAATTACATCAATTTTGAATGATATGGTGTCACCTATTTTTCCACGGATATAATTCACCGGGACTATGGTAAACTGTGCCGATGATTCAGGATAATCAATCCGGTAGCCCTCTTCAACATCGTAACAGCTGTTTAAAACAATGGCAACGAGGCTCAGTATGAATGCTATTTTTAGATATTTATACATAGTCATAGATTATTGATCGTTATTTTTCCACCAAAACATTGAATTCCAGTTGTTGTCGTACCACGATTTAAACTGCGTACCGTATTCGGCATCTCCTGCACGGCATGGATACTCTGCTTTGTAAGTAGGTTCCTGAAATACCGGCATTTGTAAAAAGTCGCTTCCTTTGGGCTGCAACAGCCACATTAAGGCAAGGTTCCTATCGCCCTGTCCGGTTACCGGAATATCAAAAGCAGTTGCGTTGGCATTGGCTACGTTTACGCTGTTGGTTGAAAGTTCAGAACCAGGATAATCAGCCCTCGAAGGGAATTTAGTTCCACTACCGGTGGCCACATAAGCTTCAGCTCCTGAAGATGCTCTCCAACGTGGCAACATCGTCCGACGATGGTCGAAATAGGGTTCGAAGTTTAACAGGAAGCTTGCAATCCACTTTTGTTCTGCAATCAGTGTCAATTTATCTCTTCCTCCCTCGTAGTCAACACTGGATTGTGCAAGGTAATCTTCAATGCTTTGAGGCGCTGCATCACCAAAGGCCCTGGCATATTTTTCTGAATCGAAGGTTGCACCAAAATGATCAAAAGAAGATTCTATCGATTTTTCATAGTATTCTTTTGCCGTAATATCGGTGGATGTTAGAATTCCTCTTTCAACTGCTTCGGCCAGGAAGGACAACATTTCAGAATAAGTGGCCAGTGCCAAAGGCTTTGTTGCACTCTCCTGCGTGGCTGTTCCTTTATCGTCTTCCACCCTGAAGAATTCTCCAAGTTTAGAAGCATAGTTGGCTCCGTCGTTCCACGATGATGCATAGGCATTATCCGTGGTTATGCCATAAAGGTGACCAGCATATTTATCGGTGCCTGGGTTACTGGGCAGAACGTTGCAAGTTGGATCGTCGTGAACATATTGTACGGGACGTGCATATACCGGCAAGCGAGGATCGTTAAGTGATATTAAACGCTCTATAAATATGTTGCTAAAAGGGGCTTCGTTCATTTTTGCTGAAGACAAGGTGTAATAGCGCGATTGGTATTGTGATCCATCGTAATGGAAGTATGCATTGTCTTCGTTCGAAGTCATAACCGGATAAGTGTTTGGATCCGATACGATTTCATTGATTAATGCCGTTGCGGAATCGGGAGCTGCCTCGTACATGTACATGGCATAGCGGATAAGCATGGTGTTGGCAAATTTTTTCCACTTCAGCATATCGCCACCGAAAATCAGGTCGGTTTGACTGTCAATCATACCAGAGCTTTCGATGGATGCTCCAGCTGACTTCAGTTTATTGATGAGCACGAAATACAATTCTTCCTGTTTATCGTAAACCGGGTCGATAGGGGCATTTTCTGAAATGGTTTCAGAATAAGGTATGTCGCCATACAGCAATGTTAGATTGAAAAAATCGTAGCATTCCCAGATGGTGGCTACAGCCTGGTAATTTACATCACCCATTGCAGTGGCAGCATTTCGCATTTTTTTGATGTACCTGACAGCAGTGTATCCACCTCCCCATGGACCATCATAAGCTGAATCGTCGAATGCATGCCATGCCTGATGGCGGTTTCCCTGGCTTAAACTGATGGTTTTTCCATGATACTCACAAACGACCGGAATTACATTCCAATGTATATAGTCCATACCTGCAATGCCGTACCAAATCATATCGAGCATAAACTGGCTCGGATCATAATCGGTGGTATTGGTTTCGTCAACCGCTGGCGGGTCGTTAGGGTTTTCATTGATATCAGCCTCCCAGGTATCGCAACCCGATACAGCCAGAATAGCGATAAGAATCAGATAGTTCAGTATGTGTTTAACTTTCTTCATGACAATTTAAAATTTAATGTTTAACGAGAAACCATAACTACGTACTGAAGGTGTAGAAGAAACAGCATAGCCCGGAACCTTCGATCCATAGCCGAAGTCGCTGCCTTCTTCAGCATAGCCAAAAGTCTCCGGATCGATGTGCTTCACTTTTGACCACACGGCCAGATTCCTTCCTATTACTGCAATGGTTGCTGTTTGTATGAAGGTCTTTTTCAACCATGTTTCAGGAAGTTTATACGCTATCCTGAGTTCCCTCAACTTTAGGTAGGTATCATCAATCAATTCATTTTCAGGAGCGGTTTCTTCCATTTGGGTAGCCCAGTATTCCTGTCCGCTTTGTCCACCTATTTTGCCGAATTTTTCCAAATCAGCCAGAGTCAGTTTACGATAGGTACCGTCGGCTTCTTCAACCATGCCGTCAGGAACAATACCTGTACGGTCGTTCAGTAAAGTTGCTTCCGACAAGCCATACATATTCAACTTTCGTTCAATTTCATTGTAGATCAATCCGCCATAGCGTAAATCAAATAAACACGAGAAACTGAAATCTTTGTAGTTAATGCTATTGCTCATCGAAGCCATCCAGTCGGGATTGTAATTTCCCAGCACCCGGCGTTCGGTTAAGCGTGTATCGCCCGACAAACTGTAAAGGCGTTCTCCGTTAGGCGCCCTTTCGTAGGCTTGTCCATAAAAGGTACCACGGCGTTGTCCTACACGATCTTCTATGTAGATAAACTCATTAACTCTTTGTGTTTTATTGAAATCGGGTTGATCAACCAGCAATTCATCTACATAAGTCCGATCCAGCGACCAGTTGAATTGGAGGTTCCATTCCAGATCGTTTGTTTTCACAGGAACGGTGTTCAAAGTAAGTTCTACTCCCTTGCTACTGATTTTACCTGCGTTCATCATTTCATATTGGCGACCTCCCGAGGTGATCGATTTATAGGTCTTCAATATTTGATTAACGGTAGATGAAGTATAATAGGTAAAATCCAACTCTATTCTACTATTGAATAAGCGAATGTCCGTCCCGATTTCTTCACCGGTAGTTAATTCCGGTTTAAGGTAGGGGTCTGTGGTATAGTCAACCGGCGAAGGGTATGTTTCACCGGTTTCACTGCTTGTACTCCAGTAATATTTATCGGCTGTAATAAAATATGGCTGAGGAATGTCTTTACCTACTTTTGCCCAACTGGCCCTTATTTTCCAGAAGTTAATTGTTTCAGGAAGTTCGAAGATGTCACTCATCAATGCCGATAAGGTAAACGATGGATAAAAGAACGAATTGTTATCGGGATGAAGGGTTGACGACCAGTCGTTACGGCCCGTAATATCCAAAAATACTTTACGCTGATAATCAAGGTTTATAAAGCTGTAAAGACTATTCCGTTCCAGCTTGCTAATTCCATTGTCTATCCGAATGGGATAATCGCGATTATTCAAATTGTATAAATCCACAAAATGCAGACCTCTGATTTCTCCCTGTATATAATTGGTCTCTCTTCTGTAATGAGTTCCACCAAACGAGATTTTATAATTAATTATACCAGATAAGTTGTTTTCATACGATGCTAAAAACTCTGCGGTACGATCCCATGTATTAGATTGCCCGTTTTTGTAATAACCATACAACTCCAATGGCTGACCACCGTCGTAATGGCTGTATGCATGTTTTTCGTAGTATTCATTATTGGTATAATTTGTACCAAAACGTCCAATAACATTCAGATGTTTGGTAATGTCATATTGTGCCTGCATGTTCAATATTACCTTTGAGTCGGTATAAGAAAATGGCATTTCGTATTGCACAAAATACGGGTTGTTTGCACTACGGCGGTAATTCATTTGCTGATAGCCCTCCAAACCAGGGATCCAGTAATCTTTTAAAGCGCTAATATCGATGCTTCGTGGGATAAACCGCACGTCTACCTGACGGTTGTTCGGACAATATGTTCTAAGGTAATTCAGGTTGGCATTGAACGTTAATTTGTCGAACATCTTAAAACCTGTACTCAAATCGAACCTGTTTTTAGTTAATCCCGTATTGGGCATAATCCCTTTTTGGTCGGTATTGGTATAGGAAAAACGCATGTTACCGTTCTCATTGGCTTGTGATAACGAAACATTATTCACGTAAACATGACCTGTTTCATAAAAATCTTTCACATTATTGGGATAAGCAACCCAGGGATCATATCCGGTGAATTGGTTCCTTGGCTCTCCATCGAATGCAGGCCCCCAATTATAACGGGTGTCGTCGAATGTTCCCTTGCCATTACCATCGTAATAGCTGTACTCTCCGCTTTCTCCCATTCCGTATTTATTCTGATATTCAGGCAAAATCAATGGCGATTGAAAAGTGGAATTTGAGTTGACTTCAACTGTTATACCTTTGCTGCCCTTGCCCGATTTCGATGTGATAATTACCACACCTCCACCTGCTTCGGATCCATAAAGTGCCGCAGCTGCAGGGCCTTTAAGTACAGAAATACTTTCAATATCATCGGCAGCCACATCGTTCGCGCTTCCTCGTACACCATTAATAATGAATAAAGGATCGTTGTTGCCTGCCAGTGACGATTCCCCGCGGATAACAATTCTTGAACCACCACCGCCAATAGCGCCATCACCCTGAATGATGTTCACTCCTGATAATTTGCCGGAAAGTGCATTAATTACATCCAGTTCTTTGACTTTTGCGACCTGTTCTCCTTTAACATTCTGAACAGCATAGCCCAATGCTTTTTCTTCTCTTTTAAGTCCGAGTGCTGTTACAATTACATCGCTGATTTTCTCTGTAAGTGGGTTAAGTACAATTGCATAATAAGTTTCGTTTCCTACAGCCTGTGTTGCAGGTTGCATACCAACAAAAGAAATGTTGAGTGTGTCGCCAACAGAAGCTTTGAGGCTGAAATTTCCATCAATGTCTGTAATGGTTCCGGCCGAAGTTCCTTTGATAACAACATTAACTCCGGGTATCCCCTGCTTATCTTCCGATGAGGTTATTCTTCCTGTTATTTGTTGTTGTGCAAAGGTTACTACGAAACTCGACAGCAGTAAAATGGTCGTAAGTAAGGTTCTCTTTTGCATCTATTAAATTTTTTTCAGTTTAATCATAAGTTTAGTGTTATCTAAATATTAATTGAGCATTGAATCAGTTCTAATATTTCGTCAATAAAATTAGAATACAGTGGTGTAAATACTGCCATATTTTTTGCCTGATACTAATGCTATTTTAGCCTAATATCTCTTTCGGGAGTGATTAATGTTAAATTTAGGATGTAAATTATGCTACCTCGAAGATAATCAGGCGCATTTTCATACAAGAGAATTGTAATAATTGCAACAGCTTGCTGCCACAGGTGACAATGTTAGACAATAATTATTAAGAGAATGTAAGGACATTGTTACCTGAAAGGCAAAAGAATATTGCAATTCTGTTAATTTGCTTACACATATCTCAAAGAGTCAATCTTAACGTCATTTTATACAATATAATAATAAGGGGGAAATTACGCTGCTTAATTTTTATTGACCTCTTCCCCTGAATATGCAGCCTTATACTCTGATGGAGTTAGCTTTACAATTTTTTTGAATTGAACGTTGAAATGCGAGAGATTATTGAACCCACTTTCGAAGCAGGCCCTTGATACCGACATTTTTTCTTCCGCAATTAACTTACAGGCATGCCCAATTTTGAACTCGGTAAGGAATTCAACAAAGGTTTTCTTTGTGTGTTTCTTGAAGTAACGGCAAAAGGCAGTAGGGCTCATACTTACCGTAGAAGCAACATCCTCAAGTTTTATTTGTTTGTCGAAATTATGGATAATGTATTCATGGATTTTATTGAATCGGTAAAAATCGTACGTGTTTACCATTTTTGAGTAACCAGGACTTGAATGGTAACGAAATTCATTTGAATTAGACATCTGATCAAGCAATAAAATAAACTCGGTTATACGCTCCAATCCCGAAGAACGGAAGATCTTCCTCGTGCGTTTATTCAGCTCCTGTCGTGTTTTTCCGGTAAACTGAATGCCTCTTTGTGAGCGTTCAAGCAAGTTCTTGATTTGCCCCATTTCCGGAATATTGATAAAATTCGAGTCGAAGATATCTTTTCGGAATTGTATAACATGTGCTTTTGTGTTAATCATATTTTTTTTCTGCAGATAAATGTCGTCACTTTTCCACCAGTGAGGGATGTTCTCGCCAATGATGCTAATATCACCTTCAGTAAATCTGCTAATATCGTCTCCAATATAACACGTACCTACACTCTTGATAACCAATAATATTTCTATTTCCGGATGAAAATGCCACGGTACAGTAAAATGTGGAATTTCTTCATCAAGGAAAATGATTGGCTGCTGAGGCTCTGTAGAAAGTTGTTGATAAAATGGTTTCATTTTTTTATTAAAAATAACATTTACGGGATAAATATAAAGAATCCGGCTAAGATAGCATTAGTATAAGGCAAGAAAATTAATACAAAAAGGTCAATACTCCTCTACTTTTATAATCATAAAATCAGGACTGAAGTTCATTCAATAAAAATGAATAATGCTTGAATCCAGAATTGACTGAAACCATTGATAAAAAGTGTAAACATTTGATTAATTGCGCTTTTATAGCTTAAATGCTGTTAGTGGAATTTAGCCCTGTTTACCGAATGATCAAAATAATGATTTTTGTCATAAAACAAACATTAAGCTGACAGACAAAGCAGAACTTATGCAAACCGCAATCGAACATATTTTTAGTAAAGCATATAGCCGTTTTGGTCTTGGTGCATTCAATGTATTCAATGCCGAGCAGGTGCATGGTGTATTCAGGGGAGCGCAATTATCCCAAATGCCGGTAATCATCCAAATAACGCCTGTTGCCCGTAATTATATGTCTCCAGAAGTTTTGCAGGCAATTATATTATCAGTTGCAAATCAATATCAAGATGTAGAATTTTCAGTTCATCTCGATCATGGTAATTATGAACACTGTATTGACGCTATCCAATCTGGTTTTTATGATTCTGTCATGATTGATGCTTCACATGAATCATTTGAAGAGAATGTTCTAATTACAAGCGAAATTGTTAATGAAGCACGAAAGAAAAATGTAGCAGTGGAGGCTGAGCTCGGGGTGCTTAGTGGCGTAGAGGATGATCTGTCAATCGATAGCTGTCGCGCCTTCTATACCGACCCTGAGCAGGCAAAAGAGTTTGTGGAAAGAACAGGATGCAACAGTTTGGCAGTTGCTGTTGGTACCAGCCATGGTGCGTACAAATTCTCTGGTGGACAAGGGCTCCAAATTGAAATTCTGAGGAAAATCAATGAATTGTTGCCCGGTTTTCCTTTAGTGCTGCATGGAGCTTCGGCTGTTCCAGCAGAAGAAGTGGAGCAAATTAACCAAAATGGAGGACTTTTAAAAACGGGAGCTTCAGGATTGAAAGAAGAAGAACTACTGGAAGCCATTCGATTGGGAGTATGTAAAATTAATATTGCCACCGACATGCGTTTGATTTGGACGCGTGTGCATCGTGAATTTTTCAAAGCTACTCCTGAACTTTTCGATATGGTTGTCCCCGGGAAAACCTATATGAATGAGCTGTCTGCATTTGTGGCAAAGAAATGCACCATGTTGAAATCTAATCTTTTGAAAGCATGTTGAATCAGTATATAAAAATTCCGTTGTTGGTGAAAGCCAATGACAAAAAAGTGAGTTATCAATGCATTTCTGCAGATGAAGTTGGGTGGAAACACTTGAATTTTGAAAGCAGAATGTTACAACAGCATGAAACCTGGGAAGGAAATACCGGGCAGAACGAAATGCTATTTGTTTTGCTTGGTGGAAACTTTTCAGCACAAACCGATCAGGGATTTTGGGAAACCAAAAACGGGCGGAAAGATGTATTCAGTGGTTTACCCCACGCTTTATATCTTCCACCTAATACCAACTATTCCATTAAGGCATCCAGTCAAGTTTTGGATTTAGCCTGTGGCTGGTGTCCTGCCGAAGAAATTCATCCTGTTCAATTCATTACTCCTGAAAAGGTTGATGAAATGGGCATTGAATTTCGTGGTGGCGATAATGCCAGCCGGCAAATCAACAGTATTCTTCCCCCGGGATCCGATTGTCAGCGTTTAGTGAGTGTTGAGGTTTATACGCCTTCAGGCAACTGGAGCTCTTTCCCTGCTCACAAACACGATGAGGTGAAGATCGATCCGGAAACAGGCGCTGTGAAAGAAGCCAGTTTGGAGGAGATTTATTTCTACAAAGTGGATCAGCCACAGGGCTATGCCATGCAGAAGGTTTATACCGACGATCGTAGTTTGAACCAAATTACCGAATCGCATAACAACGATGCCGTATTGGTACCCCGTGGTTATCATCCTGTTGTAGCCTTGCACGGATACAACGTTTATTACCTGAATTTTCTGGCCGGAAGTCATCAAAGCCTTGCCAATACCGACGATCCTGACCACAAGTGGATTTATGGTACATGGAAAGGTATGGATGAAAGAATTCCTATGGTGACACTGGATATGAATTCAGGTGAAAAGTAATAACTGTTTACAACAATTTAAATGAACAAACAATACGATTTAATAACCTACGGAAGATCATCCATCGATCTTTATTCAGCCAACATTGGAGCACCATTTGTCGACATTAAACAATTCAACTCGTATGTTGGTGGTTCTCCGCTTAATATTGCAGTGGGCGCAAGAAGGCTCGGATTAAATTCGGCTTTGCTTACTGGCGTTGGTGAAGATCAGATTGGCGATTATTTGTTGAACTTCCTCAACAAAGAAGGAGTAGAAACCACTTTGATTCCACGTAAGTCGGGAGCCCGTACCAGTGCAGTGGTGCTGGGAATTGAGCCACCCGACAATTTTCCACTGGTTTACTACCGGGATAATTGTGCCGATTCAAAAGTGAATATCGATGATGTGATAAATGCTAACATTGGCTCGTGCCGCATTTTCGAAATTTCGGCTACTGCACTCAACATAGAGCCAACACGGTCTGCCGGATTCTTCGCTGCAGAAGAAGCGGTGAAGAACAATGTTCCCATTCTTATTGACCTTGATTTCAGAGCTGACCAATGGCACGATCCACGTTCGTTCGGGGTCACCGTCAGGGCTTTTCTGAAAAATTGCACCATCGCACTGGGTACCGAAGAAGAAATTCTGGCAACCATGTTAAGTGATCCCAATCAAATAAGAATAAAAAACCAACAAATTTCAGCTCCAGAAATAAATGGCAATGTGGAAGAGGCCATACAAAAAATTATGGCTTTGGGACTTGAAGCTTTGGTTGTAAAGCGTGGAGAGAAAGGTTCATCCGTTTTCTTGAAAGATGGAACAGTGATTGACATTCCGGGATTTCCTGTTGAAGTTGTAAATGTGCTGGGAGCTGGCGATGCCTTTGCCAGTGGTTTCATTTACGGCTATCTGAATAATTGGGACTGGTACAAGTGCTGCCGGATGGGGAATGCTTGCGGAGCCATTCTGGTTACAAAAGAGGGATGCTCCAATTTCAGTCCAAGGTATGATGAAGTAATGGCATTTGTTGATCAACATGGAGGGCTTTGATATGGAAACAAGACGAAGAACAGTAGGCCAGGCTTTAATCAAATACCTTTCACAGCAATACGTGGAACGTGATGGGTTTGAACAACCTTTTTTTGAAGGTTGTCTGGGAATTTTTGGACACGGAAACGTGGCCGGAATTGGTCAGGCATTAATGCAGTATCCCGATTTCAAATACATCATGACGCGTAACGAACAGGCTTCGGTGCATATTGCCATAGCCTATGCAAAAATGAAGAACCGTTTGGGCGCCTTTGCCTGTACATCTTCCATTGGCCCGGGCGCAACCAACATGCTTACCGGGGCAGCATGTGCCACCATCAATCGTATGCCCGTACTCTTATTACCAGGCGATATTTTTGCCACACGTCAGGTTGCTCCGGTTTTACAGCAACTCGAATCGGCGTGGTCACAAGATATTTCAGTAAACGATGCATTCAAGCCTGTTTCCAAATACTGGGATCGCATCAATCGGCCTGAGCAATTGATTACTGCATTGCCTGAGGTAATGCGAGTGCTTACTTCACCTGCTGAAACGGGTGCTGTTACTTTGGCGATTCCGCAGGATGTGCAGGCAGAAGCCTTCGATTTTCCTGAAAAAATGTTTCAGAAGAAAGTATGGACAATTGCCCGTACTCGCCCCGATTTGTCTTTATTAAGGAAAGCTGTTGAATTGATCAGAAGGGCCAAACATCCGGTGATTATTGCCGGCGGTGGAGTACTGTATAGCGAGGCAACTGATGTGCTTACTGCATTTATTAATCAGACAGGAATTCCTGTTGCAGAAACATTTGCTGGTAAGGGATCATTAACTTATGACCATCCACTGAACCTTGGAGCCATTGGTGCCACAGGAACACCGGGAGCGAATGAAATTACCAACAATGCAGATTTGGTCATTGGTATTGGAACCCGGTACAGCGATTTTACCACAGCGTCTAAAACAGCGTTTCAGCATAACGATGTGAAGTTTATCAACATTAATGTTGCTGAATTCGACTCCTTTAAACATGGGGCCTTGCCATTAACCGCCGACGCAAAAGTAACCCTTAAAGAACTTCAGGAAATGTTACCGGGATTCAGCGTTGACGCTGCTTATTCAGAAAAATGCAAAACACTGAATCAACAATGGGACAAGGTTGTTGCTAAAACCTACAAAGTTCAGGGTGAGCTTCCTGTTCGCCAGGCCGAAGTTGTTGGAGCTGTAAACGATTTCATTAAAAAGCGCGATGTAGTACTTTGCGCTGCAGGTAGTCTTCCCGGCGATTTGCATAAACTGTGGCGTACTTCCGACTCAAAAGGTTTTCATTTGGAATATGGATATTCCACCATGGGTTATGAATGTGCCGCAGGAATTGGTGCTAAAATCGCTGCTCCCGATCGCGAAATTTATGTTATGGTTGGCGATGGCAACTACCTGATGATGAACAACGAAATAGTCACAGCCATTCAGGAGGGAATCAAATATACCATCATATTACTGAATAATAATGGTTTCGAAAGTATTGGCGCACTGTCGCAGTCCTTGGGTGAACAACGCTTTGGAACGAAATATCGCTATCGCGATGCAATGACCGGACAGTTAACCGGCGATCCGATAGTGATAGATTATGCTCAGAATGCACGCAGTTTGGGTGCGTATGTAATTGAGGCTACCAACATCGAATCGTTTAAAGCTGCTTTGAGAGAAGCAAAACGGCAAACCAAAACTACCGTAATTACTATTGAAACGGACTTGTACAAAAGTGTACCCGGATATGCCTGGTGGGACGTTGCTGTTGCACAGGTTTCCGAAATAAATACGGTAAATGAAGCTTATCAAAACTACATGGCAAACAAGAAGAAACAAAAATATTATTTATAGAAGAAGAAAGAGAAAGTATTCTGATGTTGTTCAAGCAGAACAGTAAAAATTAAAAGATGATGAACGAGATATTGAAGAATTATATCAATGGAAAATGGGTGAACAGTGCAGGTAAATCAATCATTCCGGTAATAAATCCTGCAACCGGCAAAGCCATTGTAAAAGTACCTGCGGGAATAAGAGCCGATGTTGACAAAGCGGTCGACGCGGCGGCTAAGGCGTCATATGAATGGCGCAACACACCTGCATCGAGACGGATAAAGTACTTATACAAAATGAAGCAGTTGCTGGAGGATCATACTGACGAAATTGCCGCAATTTGTACCAACGAAAGCGGAAAAACCCTGGCTGAATCGAAGGCAGAAATGGTACGCGCTATTGAGAATATTGAGGTGGCTTGTGGTATTCCTGTTCTGCTTCAGAGCGAATTTTCGGAAGATGTGGCCACCGGTATCGATGAATTTATGATCCGGCAACCTTTAGGAGTTGGTGCGTGCATTACTCCTTTTAATTTCCCGATAATGATTGCATTCTGGTTCATGCCTTATGCTATCGCCTGTGGCAATACCTACATTGTTAAACCATCGGAAAAGGTGCCGGGAACCATGACCCGAATTTTTGAAATTCTTGAACAGCTCAATCTTCCAAAGGGAGTGTTGAACATGGTTCACGGAGGAAAAGAAACAGTTGATGCACTGCTTGAACACCCCGAAGTTCCGGCAATCAGTTTTGTGGGATCAACCGCTGTGGCAAAATATGTTTATGAAAGAGGAACAGCTCATGGGAAAAGAATTCAGGCACAGGGTGGAGCTAAAAACCCAATTGTGGTAATGCCTGATGCCGATGTTGAATCGACTGTCAAGATAATAGCCGACAGCGCCTTTGGATGCGCAGGACAGCGTTGTCTTGCAGCCTCCATAATCGTTACTGTCGGTGAAGCCAAAGAAATTTTCACTGAAAAGCTGATTGAAGCAGCCAAAGCAAAAACAACCGGTTATGGATGTTCAGCGGGAACTGATATGGGACCGGTAATAACCATCGAAAGTAAAAACCGGATTGAAGCAATCATTGAAGAAGGTGTGAACGAAGGCGCAGCATTACTGCTCGATGGAAGAAACATTACAGTAAAAGGTTTCGAAGACGGGTATTTTATCCATCCCACAATTCTTGACAACGTTCAACAAAACAGTGTTCTTCATAAAACCGAAATATTCGGGCCGGTACTCAGCATGATGCACGTTGAAACGCTCGATGAAGCCATTCAGTTGGTGAACGAAGGAGAATACGGTAATTCGGCCTGCATCTTCACCAATAGCGGGGCCGCGGCACGTCAGTTCCGTCACGATGCCATGGCAGGCAATATCGGAGTAAATATTGGAGTGGCTGCGCCCATGGCCTATTTCCCTTTTAGCGGATGGAAACAAAGCTTTTTTGGCGATTTGCACGGACAGTCACGTCATGCTGTTGAGTTTTATACACAAACCAAAGTGGTGATTGAACGCTGGCACAATGAGTGGACCCGTAAATTTTAGTCATGGAATCAACTAACCAAATACATATGATTAGAGTAGCAAATGCACCATGCTCCTGGGGAGTGCTCGAGTTTGAAGAAACTCCCAAACAGGCCGGATTTGAACAGGTGCTTAATGAAATAAAAGAGACAGGATACGAAGGTACAGAGCTGGGCGACTGGGGATTTATGCCTACTAATTCCGGAGAATTGAGAAACGAACTGGTTAAAAGAAAACTGGAAATGCTGGGGGCCTTTGTGCCTGTCTTTTTAAAAGAAAAAGCGTCTCACCTAAATGGAGTAGATACAGCTGTGCGTACAGCAAAGCTTATGGCCGATGCTGGTTACAACAATGCCTTTATTGTGCTGGCCGATGATAACGGTACAATTGAGGAACGAACGAAGAATGCCGGACGAATAAAGCCAGAGATGGGGCTAACCGATGAAGAATGGAAAACTTTTGCGAAAGGTGCTAACCTTATTGCTGCTGAAGTGAAAAAGCAAACAGGGCTTCGTACCGTATTTCATCACCATTGCGGAGGGTACGCTGAAACACCTGATGAAATAGCTAAGTTGATGGAATTAACCGATCCAGAATTGCTGGGTCTGGTTCTCGATATGGGACATTATTGCTTCGGAGGAGGAGATCCGTTATCAGCACTCAAAAAATATATGCATCGCATCTGGCATGTTCATTTCAAAGATTGTGATGCACAAATTGCAGAACAATCAAGAATCGAAGGTTGGGATTATTTCAAGTCGGTAAGTCAGGGGGTTTTCTGCGAATTGGGGAAAGGCTCTGTTGACTTTCCTGCAATTTTAGATGAATTAAAAAAGCAAAATTATCAGGGATGGATTGTAGTTGAACAGGATGTTTTGCCCGGCATGGGAAATCCAAAGCTTTGCGCTAAAAACAATCGTCATTATTTAAGTTCAATTGGTTTGTAAAATATCATGTCTATGAAACAGATGAAAAAATTAAAACTTGGTGTAATCGGTACAGGCCGTATTGGCAAGGTTCATATATCAACCCTGGTTAAAAGCATTCCTCAGGCTGAGGTAATTGCTGTGGCCGATGTAGATGAAGAAAGTGCAAACGAACTGGCACAGCAGTTCGGTATTGGCAAAGTATCTACCAACTACCTCGATATTGTGAATGATTCCAAAGTTGAGGCGGTAGTAATCTGTTCACCTACCAATACGCACGTAAAATACATTATTGATTCAGCAAAAGCAGGGAAACACATTTTCTGTGAGAAGCCGATTGATATTTCCATCGAATTAATTCAGCAGGCCCTCGTTGAGGTGAATAAAATTGGGGTAAAATTAATGGTCGGCTTCAACCGTCGCTTCGATCCCAATTTTATGAAGATCCGAAGCATGGTTGCTGATGGTAAAATTGGTGAACCGCACATTCTTAAAATCACTTCACGCGATCCCGCTCCGCCACCGGCAGAATACAGCGCTGTTTCGGGCGGAATGTTTATGGATATGACCATTCACGATTTCGACATGGCGCGTTATATTGTGGGCAGCGAAGTAGACGAAGTATTTGTAAAAGCGGCTGTTTTGGTCGATGATGAAATCGGAAAGGCTGGTGATGTTGATACGGCAATTATCACTTTAACGTTCAAAAACGGAGCAATTGGTGTAATTGATAACAGCCGTAAAGCAGTTTATGGCTACGACCAGCGCGTTGAAATATTTGGTTCCGAAGGAATGGTAAGTAATGACAATAACTTTCCCGAGAATCACCGTTATTACTCAGTCGACGGAATACATCGTTCACTACCCTTGAACTTTTTCATGGATCGTTATACCGAATCGTATGCCAACGAAATGAAACTTTTCTGCAATGCCGTTCTTAACAATGAAGAAGTTTTAGTTTCGGGTGAAGATGGATTAGTTTCTGTAGCCATTGCCCTGGCGGCTAAAAAATCGTATGAAGAAAACAGACCGGTAAAAATCAGCGAAGTATATTCAGACTGAATAGTCAGTATAAAGTAAGAGTAATTATAATTTCGTAGTTTTAGGCAAAGGAGGGGAGTGATAAGGATAATGATAAGGGTTAATCTTTTATCTTCCCTTTTTTCAGTTTGATATAATAACCGAACCTTTAGAAGAATGAATCGTTCCAGCTTTATATTACTCATCTTTCTACTTTTTATATTTTGGGTTAATGAGGGAGTTTCACAGCCCTGTTATTCCTATATCGACCCTTTCATCGGTTCTGAGGGAAAAGGAAATGTCACAGTTGGCCCATCGGTACCATTTGGCATGGTGAAACCCGGACCTGATATCAACCGGTTTGCCAATAGTGGATATAGCCCCGATACCCTCATGCCTGTTTATGGTTTTAGTCAGGTACATGTTAGCGGAACAGGAGGCGGAGCAAAGTATGGAAACGTTTTACTGATGCCCTATTCCGGTGAATTTAATTCAACTCATCAAACATCGTTACGGAGCAATGAGCAAACCTCTGTTGGTTATTATGGTGTAAAGTTGAAAAAATGGAATATCAACGTGGAATTGACCACTTCTGCAAAAGTAGCCTTTCATAAATACAATTTCAGTACTGGTTCGAAAGGAATTTTGATTGATGCCGGAGCATTTCTTGATGAAGGCGATGCCCCTTTTTCAAGGGAAAATCAGCACCTGGTGGGTTCTGAAATTGAAATCGTATCTGACCATGAAGTACGCGGCTATAACCGTGTACGGGGCGGGTGGAACAATGGGGCGGCTTATACCGTGTATTTTTATGCCGTATTCGACCAGCCTTTTAATGAATACGGAACATGGAAAGGGAATCAGCTGTTTAAGCGCATAAAAGAGCAGGCCGATACCGGAGAAAAAACAGGAGTCTTTCTCTCATTCGACAAAGCGCCATCGGATCAGGTGCAGGTAAAAATTGGAATTTCTTTTCTAAGTTCATTAAAGGCAAAACAAAATATCGAGAATGAAATTCCTCATTGGGATTTCGATAAGGTATTAAACGATTGCCAACAGCAATGGGAAGAACTAATCAGCCGTATCGAAATTGATGAGAGCGCTACTGAAGAGCAAAAAATAATGTTCTATACAGCGCTTTATCATACCATGCTTATGCCGGTTGATCGCACTGGTGAGAACCCTTTGTGGATTTCGGACCAGCCGTATTACGACGATTTTTACGCCATATGGGACACCTACCGCTCATCGCACCCATTATTAACCCTTATTAGCCCGTCGCGCCAGACCGATATTGTAAATGCCCTTTTGGATATTTACAGATATGATGGCTATATGCCAGATGCCCGTAGCGGAAATTACAATGGCCGAACACAGGGAGGCTCCAATGCCGATGTGCTTATTGCCGATGCTTTTGTGAAAGGATTGAAAGGCATCGATTACAAAACAGGTTTACAGGCAATGCTAAAAGATGCCACAGTTCCTCCGGGAGGTAAAGAAGAAAAAGAAGGTCGCGGCGGCTTAGCCGACTATAACACCTTAGGATATATCTCTGACCGTTTCGTACGCGCCGGAAACCGTACCATGGAATATGCCTTTAACGATTATTGCATTGCTACGGTAGCAAAAGGTTTAGGAAATACGAAAGTTTATCAGAAGTATCTGAGACAATCAGGCAACTGGAAGAACCTGTGGCGCGATATAGAAAACCATGGATCCAAAGGTTTCATCATGCCAAAAGATCACAAGGGAAACTGGATCGACACCATTTATTGCAACGGACCAAAAGCAACCGAGGAGTATGTACTTTACAATCCACTGTCAAAAGAATGGCCTGTTTGCGTTTGCTGGTGGTGCGGGTTTTTCTATGAAGGAACATCGTGGGAGTATTCACTCATGGTTCCGCACGATGTGCCAGGTCTGATTGAAAAGTGCGGTGGAAATGAAGCATTCAGGAAACGTCTCGATACTTTCTTCGCTAACGATTATTACAATGTGGCCAATGAACCATCGTTTCTAACTCCGAATTTATACCACTGGATTGGCCGTCCCGATTTAAGCAGCCAACGCATTCGGAAAATAGTCGATGGCAATTACAACAACAGCCGTTCAGGCATTCCTGGGAACGACGATTCCGGTTCCATGTCATCATGGCTGGCCTTTCATATGATGGGTTTGTACCCCAACGCAGGACATTCTTATTACCTGATCAATTCCCCTTATTTTAAGCAAAGCGTAATTCATCAGGAAAACGGGAAAAACTTTGCTATAAAAGCAAAAAATCTAAGCGATATCAATGTATACATTCAGTCTGCCACTCTAAACGGAGAGCCTTATAACAAAGCCTGGCTGGAGCACGGTAATATTATAGCCGGTGGAGAATTAGTTTTTGAAATGGGACCTGAACCTTCCGACTGGGGAACCGAGCTATTGCCACCTGAATAATAACTTAAACATTGAGTTATGAAACTTAGGAACCTGAAAGTAGGTACAAAGCGAACTACTGGCTTTAGCCTGGTTATTGCATTAACCATTGCTGTTTCAAATGCTGGCTATAGAGGAGCAAAAAATCTGACAGATCTTTCTGCCAAAGTTTAGAAAATCGATAGTATTGTTATCCTGGTTTACGATTCTCGCAGGGATGAAAAAGACTTCATGATCAACAAAGATGAGCATAGTAAAAGCCGTCATCAAATGAGAATTGATGGTATAATGAATATTGGACAGAATTACATGGCCATGACCTGCTTCCAGTATCACACTTTCCGTTACACTGAACCACTAAAGGGATAGATTAAACACGCGCTATCCCTTTATTTATGATACATTCATATATTCATTCAAGAATTATAGTTATTCCTGCAAGGACATTTTATTCGCTAACAATGCCTTTGTAAAGCTGGTCGGTATCCAATATATGACTGGTAATCCAGTCTTTGATAAAACCTGCCACTTCGATGGTCAACAGCAAACGACCGCTCTCAAAACGCGTTCTGAAATCAGCGACTTTTTCACAAAACGCAGCGTGTTTTAGTTTGTGCGGTTCAAAATCGGCATAGGAAGCAGCCTGCATCAGTGCTTCCTCGGTAGCAAAGTGCGTTTGTATATAGGCTTCCAGCTCACCAATTACATTTTTCATGGTGCTTTTGTCCGCCCCGCTTTTCAGATTGTTGTAGAAATCGTTGATGAGTTGAAACAGCATTTGGTGCTGTTGATCAATGGTTTTAATTCCTACGCTGTATTCTTCTTTCCATTTAACAAAAATCATAAGCCTGATGATTAAAATTTACCATCCTATAGTACTCCTTTTTAATAGCTTTTCCAAGCACCTCCGGCTTCTTGTAAAACTGTATGGGAACATTTGATAATTTAAGAAAATTGAGCTATATCCTGCAAGTTCACCCGTCTAATCAAAATCGATTTATTTCACTCATTTTTTATTCAACCGGAATTTGTAGCTTTAAAGAGAAAAAATTCGAGCAATATGCAATCTTCAGTTAAAAACCTGCAATACTATAAGTTTAGTGCTTACGGTTTTTTAAAAAACCTGCGTTTTTTTGAAGCCTTTCTTATACTGTATCTTCTCGAAAAAGGAATGAGTTATTCACAAATCGGTATCATGTATGCCGTTCGGGAAGTGGCATTGAACCTTCTCGAAATCCCCTCAGGACTAATGGCAGACACCTGGGGGCGGAAACGAACGCTGGCAGGGTCATTTCTGTTTTACATTGCTTCCTTTCTAGTTTTTTATTTTTCATCCAGCTTTGTGCCCCTGCTTTTGGCATTTGCTCTTTTTGGACTGGCCGATGCCTTCAGAACCGGAACCCATAAAGGAATGATGATGGACTATCTGAAAATGAAGGGCTGGGATCAATACAAAACCGCCTATTACGGACACACGCGCGCGTGGTCGCAGCGGGGCATGGCCTTATCGTCGCTTGCAGGTGGAATCATCGTTTTTTATTCAGGAAATTTCCAAAGCATCTTTCTATATGCCACCATTCCCTATTTGATTAACCTCCTCCTACTGCTATCTTATCCCAATGAGCTGAATTACGCTTCAGAAACTCCGGATAAAAAGAAAAAAAGGGAACAACTTATCAATACATTTAAAAATTTTAAGGTCGTACTCAGCCGACCAGCCGTTTTAACCCTCATCAGCAATTCAGCGCTCCATTCCTCATTCCAGAAATCGGTGAAAGATTATATTCAGCCCGTCATGGTTGCAGCCATTGCCACCTTGCCTCTTTTGCCCCAGTTAAATACAAAGGAGCGACACGGGCTCTTTATCGGAAGCATTTATTTCATCATTTATCTTTTCACGTCGGGCGCTTCGCGTATGGCCGGAATCGTGAAGCAAAACAGACAGGGTCGTGCTGCCAATACAACGCTGCTGGCCGGGCTCTTGGCCGGACTTATTTGCGGACTTCTCTTTAACAGCGAATTCTGGTGGTTTGCCCTTGTGGCTTTTGCACTGATTTACATCGTAGAGAACTTCAGAAAGCCAATAATGACGACACTGGTAGCCGATGAAGTTCCCAATAAAATACTGGCCTCGGTACTTTCAGCACAATCGCAGTTAAAAACGGTGTACGCCGTAATTATTTCCTTATTGCTTGGATTTCTGGCCGATTACCAGGGTGTTGGCATAGCGCTAACTATAATTTCAGCAGGCATTGGACTTCTGTTTTTAGGCTTGCAGTTGTTCCGAAAAATTAAGCTGAGCAAGAGCAATTCATGATTTCAAGCTAATCTTCCAGCTCAACTGAATGTGCAGAAAAATACTAGAATTCCTGTTCATTCATTTTATGTACTTTTCCGTTAAATACCAGTGCATTGACTCCCATCCCACGCGCTGCGGCAAGCGCATCTTCGAAAGTATGCACCATAGGCGCTCCCTGCACATTAAACGAGGTATTGATCAGGGCCTTTACCCCATATTTATGATCCAGTACAGTAAGCAGATCAAACAAATAGGGGTTATCGTCACGGAATCCAACAGCCTGAATACGGGCAGTACCATTGGCATGAATCACACCGGCCAGCTTTTCATGATATTCGGGTAGAACATGAAAATCGAGCAGCATGTATTTTGAAAGGGGATGCATGTGCTTAAGTCCTGTAACCTGGCAGGCATTTTTTTCAAGCATCACCGGAGCTACCGGACGATACCATTCACGCTTTTTCATATCGACACTTACCTTTTTAGCCAGTGCCTTCGTTGGAAGCGCCAACAAACTTCGATTTCCAAGTGCACGCGGACCCACTTCCCCATACTCATTACAGGTACCAATAACTGCACCATTCATCAGTAAAAAAGCTGCTTCCTCAACATCCGATTCGGAATAATCGAGCCGATACGCTTCAATTCCCCAGCCATTCAGGTAAGCACTGTGCCGGGTAATATTGTTCCCCTTCATCCATTCGCCAAATGCAGCTGCACCCAGCGCCAATCCGGAGTCTTCGGTGCAGGGCGGAATATAAACATGATCGAAAATACCACTTTCGATGATGGCCGAATTGGTATGAATGTTCAACGCACAACCTCCGGTATAATACAGGTTTTTACAAGAACTCAGGGTGTTTACATCATCGATCTTCATCAAGGTGGCGCGCATAAAAACTTCCTGAATGGTTGCCACGACATCCTGCAAAAAAGTATTGTGCTGATCGAACGATTGCAAATCGATATTAAAGTCGGCTTTAGCCCGCTCGAAGAATACCGATCGCTGGCTCCAGCAATCCTCAAACCACTTGTTTTGACGCAGCCAGAATTCAATGTCCTCGTTGTAATTGCCCAGGGCTGCATAGCCCATCAGCTTACCCGGCACACTGTTCTGATCCTGCATTTTTGCCCCCATGATCCCAAAGGTGAGTGCATTGGCATTGAAAAGTGAAGTGAGTTGTTTCAGCTCCCAGTGATGCTCCACAGGAATAATTTTTCCCATGCGATACATCCAGGCTGAAAAATTAGAAAGGCTTGCGCCGCCGTCAAAATGAATCAAAAGGCTGTTTTCTTCAAATTCACCAAAGAAAGGAAGACATGAAAACACGTGTGCCAACTCATGGTTTAGCACCCAGGCATTCATTTCGCGCTTAAACCACCAAAGCCGTCCCTGCTCCCATGTTTTTGTCAGGCGTCCCATTAAAGGTGCTTCGAATCTGATTTGCCCATCGCTGCTAATCAACGACCGGCCTACCACATTATCGACAAAAACCACATCGGCCTCACGATCGACCCAGCCGGCCTCGCGCACCAGTGACGTTAAATGCCGATGCATTTTATTATCGCGTTTAATGCGCGAATAACGTTCAAGCTGAAGCATGTTTTCAACTTTTCCTTCATGCATCATCACCAATGAATGATCATGCACATACTGAGGATATGGATGATCGCTTCTGTCCTGAATTCCGTATATTCCTAAAGTGGCCTTACTTTGCTCCATTAAATTAAAAACTGTATAACAACTGAAAAAACAAGCAGCAACCATATGAACCCTTCGGCCCAAAGGCGTCGCCTTGAAAAAAGGAGATAGTTGGTGAATAGAAATGTGAGGGGAATAGCCAGTATTACCAGCAATTCATAGGAAACAAAGGGAAAAATAAGCAATAATAATGAAGCAGCAAAAAACAAAGCCAGTATCTTAAAATAACGTCTGGTACTAATCCCCTTTTCTCCATATTGCTTCAGAATGAAAATACTTGCCAGAATAATAAGGAACAGTAAAAAGAGGAGATATAACTGAAACGGCAATTTAAACAGTATACCGATATCCCGGGTCCGGGTAAACGGGCTTGTAACCAGATCAAACCAGGCTGATACATCACTCCAGATGAAATAAGCCAAAAATGAAAACATCCAGGGAAAGAACAAGCCAACAAAAGGCAGTGTCCATTCTCTCCATTCAGCATTACTGCGCAGAATCAGAATTGCAAAAGGAACCAGTACTACCAATACACTTACTGGCATGTAAAACAAACCGGCCAGTCCCAGCAAAAATCCAGCATCGAAGGCATTGCTGTATGCACGTTGTTTTTCGAACGCGCTAAAAATACTCCGGATGGCCAGCACAACGAATACCGCAGCAAACAATACAGGACTTACAACTTGTAATTCGGGCAGTGCAAATACAATAAGCAGAAAGAGATAGGTTGGAAGAAATGTTGGCTCTTTAACAAAGGCAAAACGAGCATTGATTTGTACCAGCAGAAAACAAAGTGCCATGGCCAGCAAATAAGCAAGTGCCGTATTCAGCGTTGGCTCCATTATCCATTTTCCCAAATTGATCGCAAGTGGCCCGGCAGCGTCCCAAAGCTGCCACTTACTTTGAACCGGATTGATAAAACCGGGTAAAAGCAGCAGGATTCCAAAAACCGGAAACAAGAGAAACTGATAAAAGTTATTGGCTCTGAAAAGCTTAAGCAACATAAGCGTTAAGGTCAACTGGTTTGTGCTGAAAGTTAAACAAAAACGAGCAGAAATGTTTGAAATTTCTGCTCATTCCTATTTCTGTAAAGAAGTCGCACTTATTTCAGATCGAAGCCTAAATCACGTCTGAAGTACTTTCCTTCAAAAACAATTTCGTCGGCATTTCTGTAGGATTGATCAAGTGCATCCTGCATGTTTTTACCATAAGAACTTACGGCAAGCACCCTTCCGCCATTGCTTACCACATCGCCATTAAGGCTGTCGGTCCCTGCATGAAATACAATGCTGCCGTTAACTTTATCCATACCATAAATGGTTTTTCCCTTTTCGTAATGCCCGGGATAACCACCCGAAACCAATACCACCGTTACGGCGGTACGTTCATCAAAAACAAGTTCTTTTTGGTCGAGCTCATTGTTGGCTACTCCTTCGAGCAAGTCGACAAAGTCGCTTTTTACCCTTAGCATCACCGCCTCGGTTTCAGGATCGCCCATTCGCACATTGTATTCAATAACGTAAGGATCGTCGTTTACCTTGATTAAACCCAGAAAGACAAATCCTTTGTAGGCTATCTGATCTTTCTGAAGTCCTTCGATGGTTGGCTTAATGATTCGTTCTTCCACCTTTTGCATGAACTCGCTGCCGGCAAAGGGAACCGGTGAAACAGCACCCATACCTCCGGTATTGAGTCCGGTATCTCCCTCTCCAATACGTTTGTAATCTTTGGCTTCGGGAAGAATTTTGTAATTTATGCCATCCGTAAGTACAAAAACCGACAATTCGATTCCCGACAGAAACTCTTCAATGACCACCTTATTACTGGCTACACCAAACTTACCATCCAGCATTTCACTGAGCTCGGCCATGGCATCATCAAAGCTATCGATAATCAATACTCCTTTGCCGGCAGCCAAACCATCGGCCTTAAGCACATAGGGTGGCTGAAGGGTCTTCATAAACGAAGCCGCCTTGTCTGTCTCTCCTGCGGTAAATGTCTGGTAACGCGCTGTTGGTATCTTATGACGCTCCATGAACTCCTTGGCAAAGTCCTTACTGCCCTCAAGCAGCGCTCCTGCCTTTGATGGTCCAATTACCGGAATGGTGTTCAGATCAGCATCAGCAGCAAAGTAGTCGCTGATTCCTTCTACCAGTGGAACTTCCGGACCAACCAGCACCATGTCGATTTGCTTGCTGATCACTTCCTTTTTTAAACCTTCGAAGTCGGAAACATTTACACTGAGATTAATTCCAAGTGTTTTGGTTCCGGCATTCCCGGGTGCAAAATAAAGTTGTTCAACTTTGGGGCTTTGTTGAATTTTCCATCCCAAAGCATGCTCACGACCACCCGATCCAACGATTAAAATTTTCATGATTAAGAAATATTTTATGCTCCTTTAAGTAACTTATTGATGTTTTCCCGCATGTGCAGTACCCGGTCGAAGAGGTTCGATTTCAGCGGATAAAGTTTCGGGAATTCAATCTTCCGGAAAGAATAACCCTCAAGTGCAAGATCGTCGATTACACGGGGTAATGCTTCGAGAACATTCTTTTCAGCCTTTAGCGAATCGTGAAAAGTAATGATTGAACCATCGCTGACATGTTCCACTACATTTTTGTAACATTGCTCCGGACTTAATTCCGGATCATAATCACAACTAATCACATCCCACATGATCAGCTTGTAGCGTTTCACAATGGCATGATACTGCATGCGCCTCAACAAACCATGTGGCGGACGAAAAAGGTTTGACCCGATTAGTTCGTTCGCCTTTTCAATATTTGAAAGGTACTTTGGGGTACTGTGTTTTATGCCCTGCAGGTGATTGTGGGTATGATTCCCCACACTGTGTCCTTCGGCTTTTATTTGTTTGAAGAGTTCGGGATAACGACCAACGTTTTCACCCACACAAAAGAAGGTCGCTTTAATATCCTTTTCCTTCAGAATTGCAAGCACCTGCGGTGTTACCTCCGGAATCGGGCCATCGTCGAAAGTCAGATAAAGCACTTTCTTACCCGTTGGTATGCGCCAGATGGCTTCGGGGAAAAGCCGGGTAACCCACTCAGGCAACTGAACTTTCAGCTTCTTTAATCGCTCCATTCCTGCTATTTTCGGAGATTTCCTCTTCATCAACTGATTCATTTACCCGATCAGCGTGCCGGTTGGGTGAGCAACTGATTATAATACAAATCAAACTGCTCTCTGATGCTGTTCTGCAGGCTTTCATTTTCTACCTTACCAGCCATCGACATGAGCTCATTCATAAAGAAGAGTGTGCTGCGAACCTCACTTTCAAGCGATGCAAACAGCGCATTGTCAAAACTGAAATAATATTCAAGTTCACTACCAAAATCACCCGCCATGTCCTCAATCAGTATGGCAGCTTTCTCTTTGGCTCCGGCATCAACATAGGTTTTGGCCACCTGAAGTGCAAAATAATCGTAAGGTACTTTCTCTGCTGGTATCATTTCAATACAGCGATCGAGTACCTGAATAGCCGAATCGGTTTTTCCTTCAAGGATTAATGCTTCGGCCAGTCGCTGGAAATTATTGCGGGTATTGGTCAGCATCCGACGGTTGTTCTCGTCGACATAAACACCGGGTGCATTTACATTGCCCCATTTGAATTCATTCATCAGGTTCTGATACATTCGTTCAGTGTCGACCGAGCCCCGCTGAAAACCATCACCCTGGGCCAGTACCGGCACAATACGATAGGTAAAACCTTCGAGACGAAAGTACTTGTCGAGCGACAAATACTTATCTGAACCAACCGAAATTGCAAAATACATGGCACGTTTCCAGTTGTTGTGGTAGAGCATGTCGAGCAACATCAGCTGATCTTTGGCAATATAGCTTCCACTTAGCTCTATGTGCATGGTATCAACGATCTGATCGTAATCTTCGGGACTTACCACGCCATTGGCTATTACGGCTTCCTTGTCGACCACCATGTAAAGGCTGCGAACAGGAAGGTAGGAAGCATTTTCGGCACGGGCAATCTTTGTACGCGGATCATCATCCTTGATAAAATCGAGTGCTTTCCCGAGCTCTATGCTTTTTCCCTTAAGGCGGGGATCTTCCATGATGTACACGATGTCGCGCGTACCCATTACATACTGATCGTATTCAAAGCTGATGGGTAGTGGCTCCGACTCGTAGGCTTTGCGTTGCATTTGGTTAACATACCAGTCGGTTTGGAAATAACTAAGATTACAAACTCGCTTGCTGGTTCCAACACCTTCCACTTCCTGGTTGTACCAGAGCGGATAGGTATCGTTGTCGCCATTGGTGAAAACAATTCCCTGTTCATCAACACTGGCCAGGTAGTTGTAACCAAAATCGCGGGCTGAGGTTCGGCCTGAGCGATCATGATCATCCCAGTTTTCAGCAGCCATCAGTACAGGCACAGCCAAAAGCGAAACGGCACTAACCGTAAGCGCTGCCACCGTTTCGGGAGCAAGCTTTTTAAGCATTTTGTAAAGCCCGGCAACCCCCAGTCCAATCCAAATGGTGAAGGCATAAAACGATCCGGCATAAGCATAGTCACGTTCCCTCGGCTGGTATGGATACTGGTTCAGATAAACAACAATGGCAATACCTGTTAGAATAAAGAGCAGGGAAACGACCCATAAATCGCGTTTGCCCTGGCGACCTGCTTTGTATTGAAACCAAATTCCTATAATTCCGAGCAGCAGGGGAAGGAAGTAATACCTGTTCCTGCCGGGGTTGTCGGCATATTTTGCCGGCAAATTATCCTGATTACCCAAACGGGCTTCATCAATCAATTTGATACCACTGATCCAGTTCCCGTCAACCACATTGCCATGACCCTGAATATCGTTTTGTCTTCCGGCAAAGTTCCACATGAAATACCTGAAGTACATAAAATTAACCTGATATCGGAAGAAGAACCTCAGGTTCTCGGCAAAAGTGGGCTTCATAATGGTCTCCGTTTCGCCCCCCTGCCCCCGATAGGTCATTCTCATTCCCTTAATATTGCCCCACTGTTTGTAGGCTTCAATGTGCCGAGGATCCGACTTGCTCCACATGCGTGGGAAGAAAGTGGAAAATTCATCGGCATAATTGGGTTTCTGGCGTTCGTTGGTAAGAACATATTTGCCATCCTTTACACGGTACTCATTCTTATCGTGTACGTATGGATTGTCACTGTCGAGCGGTGAATTGTAATGCTGACCGTGTACCAGCGGGCGATCGCCATACTGTTCCCGATTCAGGTAGGAAAGCATGGCAAAAACATTGTTCGGACTATTTTGGTCCATTGGCAGGTTGGCATTCGAACGAATAGGAATGATCATGTACGTTGAAAAACCGATAACAATCACTGTAATTCCGACAATCACAGTATTGGTCAATACCATTTGTTTTTTGTGCGTAATGTAAATTCCATACACGATGGCAGCCAGCAGCAAGGCAATAAAAAGGAAACTGCCACTATGCAATGGCGCCCCCATTCCATTCACCAGCAGGCGTTCAAAAATCGAAGCGATCTTCACAATACCCGGGATAATTCCATAAAGAATCAGACCCAAAATCAGGCCGGATACAACCAGTGCAACAAAAATGCCCTTATTCGTCACCTTGTATTTCTTGTAATAATAAATGAAAGCAATGGCAGGAATGGCCAACAGGTTCAAAAGATGCACCCCTACCGAAAGGCCTGCCAGGTAACAAATAAGAATAAGCCAGCGGTTGGAATAAGGCTGGTCGGCAATGTTTTCCCATTTCAGTATGGCCCAGAATACCATGGCTGTAAACAACGAGGAGGTGGCATATACTTCGGCCTCAACTGCCGAGAACCAGAAAGTATCTGAGAAAGTGTAGGCAAGCGCACCCACAACACCACTTCCCATAATGGCTATAAGTTCACCAGCCGAAGGCTGCTCATCGTTGCTGATCAGTCGGCGGGTAAGATGGGTGATGGTCCAAAACAGGAAGAGTATGGTAAAGGCACTTGCCAGTGCCGACATCACATTCATCGAAACTGCGGCTAAGTCAGGACCAGCCAGCAGGGTAAAGAATCGTCCTATCAGCATAAAAAAAGGCGCCCCCGGAGGATGCCCTACTTCCAGTTTGAAAGCGGTGGTAATAAACTCACCACAGTCCCAGAAACTGGTGGTAGGTTCGATGGTCATCAAATATACTATGGCGGCAACTGCAAAGGTGATCCATCCGACAACGATGTTTAGTTTTTTGTAGTTCATTTGTTTTACTTTATTCGATAATGCTGAGTAGATTATACAACTTTAAAGGCTTGCTAAACAATACAAGTTGCGAATATAACAGAATCTTTTTAGTCTTTCTAATGAGAATCTTGTTTTTAGGATTTTTTATGCACCTCATAAATTACTAAATTTGAACACATGAATCGCATCGATGTAACTTGCGCACTTGTAATCAAAAATGGAAAACTACTGGCATGCCAGCGGGGTGCCGAAAGTTTCCATCCTTTTGAGTGGGAGTTTCCGGGGGGTAAGGTGGAAGCCGGGGAAACTCCGCAGGAATGCATTGTGCGTGAACTTCAGGAAGAACTGGGCTTAGCGGTTGAAATCAGGAAAGAACTTGAGGCAATTGAGCACGACTATCCCTGGAACAGAATCAGGCTGATTCCCTTTCTGTGTGCAGTTACAGAAGATGAACCTATCATGAATGAACACCACGCCATACGATGGATCAAACCTGCCGATTTCGAAAAATTAAAGTGGTCGGCAGCCGATTTTCGCTTATTTAAACTAAACAGGGAACACATCGGATGATTTCACTGGCTGGCATTTTCTTCACTTCACTGTTGCTTGCCTTTTCGGGCGCCATGATGCCTGGCCCACTGCTTACTGTAACCATCAGCGAAAGCATTTACCGGGGGCCTAAAGCAGGTCCGCTTTTAATTAGCGGCCATGCCTTGCTTGAACTGCTCCTGCTGGTAGCACTGCTTTTGGGTTTGGGGCCCATACTGAAACACAATTTATTTTTTATGCTCGCTGCTTTCGCAGGTGGTGCTGTCATGCTGTGGATGGCCTGGGGAATGTTTCGCTCACTTCCCGTGCTGTCGGTCAACCCCGAAAAGCAGCAACGTGCAAAAAACAACCTGATCGTAACGGGAGCTGTAATGAGCCTGGCCAATCCCTACTGGATCATCTGGTGGGCAACCATCGGGATTGGCTACATCGTTCATTCACAACAACTGGGCATGAGCGGAATTGCTTTCTTTTTTGCAGGCCACCTTCTGGGCGACCTGATTTGGTACAGTGCCATTTCATTGGCTGTTGGACACGGGAAACAACTCTTTACCGATAAGGTATACCGAATACTGATTGGGATTTGTGCTGCTTTTCTGGTTGGCTTCTCGCTTTATCTGCTTGGCTCAGCCATTTTAAGAATACAATAAAAAAGCCATTCTGTAATTAAACAGAACAGCTTTCTACTTGAGTTATGAAAATAACAACTAATAATTGTCTGAATGGCAGCTTCACTTTCAGATCGACTCTGTTTCAACCACTTTGGCTAAAACATCACCATAGGGAAGGAATAAATACTTCTTCCCTTCAAAGCTGAGCTCCGAACCGCTAAAATCTTTGTAAAGCACCATGTCGCCTGCCGAAAACTCAGGGTTTTCGATGTTGCTTAACGCAACAACCCGGGCTATCTTCTCCTTTTCTCTTGCCGAATCGGGAATAATGATACCCGAAGCTGTCTTCTGCTCCGACTTCTCTTCGGGAAGCTCGAGCAGCACATTTTGATTAACGGGTTGCAATTCTCTCATTTTAAATTCGCTTATTTATTTAACAGTAATTTCTCAATGTTATCCTTAAACATTTGCTTGGTTTGATCTCTGTCGCGGGCAATTCCTGAGGTCATCGAGGGTTTTCCTTCCATCGGACAATACAGAAAAGCAGGGATTCCTGAAATGCCAAATACCTGCGACAATTCCTTTTCGTAATCGACATTTACCTTGTAAATATTGATTTTTCCCTTGTACTCCTGTGCCAGCTCTTCCAAAATAGGTGAAGTAATACGACATGGTCCGCACCAGTCGGCATAGAAATCAATCACACAGGGCTTGTCTCCCTTGAAGACCCATTCTGTAGGATTGTTCTCATAATCCATCACCTTGGCCAGAAAATCAGCTTTGGTCATTTTTATTACAGCAGTTTCACTTTTCTCCTCATTGGGTTGTTTGCTGTTGGCCCCGGGTACTCCGGCTGCAAGCTGAAAACTTACCAAAAGAGTTAATGCTGCCAATACTAATTTCATTTTTCGCATCGCGTTAATTTTTAATATTTAATAGTTGATTTATTCTGGTCTTGTCAAATCCAACAACAATGCTTCCATTGATATCGGTTTGCGGAACCCCCTGCTGGCCGCTCTTCTTAACCATTTCTTCAGCTTTTCGCTGATCGCTCGACACATCCACATCGGTGTAGCCAATGCGGTGCTCATCGAGATAACGTTTTAAGGTTGTACACCAGCTGCACGTGGGGGTAGAATACACCACCACCCTGTTCACCGCTTGCTGACGCTTTTCAGCTGCGGTGATGAAAAAGCGGTGTGTAAACAAACGGGAATAGAAATCGTGTTGCTGACATCCCTTCACCATGTTTTTCAACCGCCCCCCTTCAAATTCGAGCAAAACAGGTACTGTTTGCACACCATATTCGGGATGAATATCACGTACCCTGCTCACATCTGCTTTTAACAAGGCACTATCATTAAATGAAACAGCTGCCTTCAGGTATTGTTGATGGGCACAATCGCTCTGCTGAGCACCCTTCTTGTAGAGCAATAAATAAGCAGCTTGCTGCTCCCTCAAAATATTCCGGAGCTCAGTCAACGATAAAACTTCATGTACCATGGCTTATCTAAAATACTGATCGATAATTCCTTTGATTTGTTCCTTCGTCTGGATGCTGCTGGTAGCTTTCACAGTTTCTCCGTGTTTGTAGTAAAAAGTGAAAGGGAGCCCCATAAAACCACGGGCTTCAGGAGCATTACGTATAAGCCCGGCATCCGGAATATCGAAGTCCATATCGGCAAATACAACATCGGGATAATCAGCTTCGAGTTCCGACATGGCAGCGTAAACAGGAACACACATAGGGCCCATGCGTCCACAACAAATCATTACCTGTTCGTTTTCGCCAATCAGTTTTTCAAAATCATCCTTCGACAATACATGCTCTAAGTTCGTATGCAACATAGCTTTTGGTTTAAAATACTGTACGAAAGTAGAACGGAAAACAAATATTGCCTGTAACAAAAGTCACATATTAACTTTTCTTAATTATTGCATAAAGCGGAAGAAAAATAGACAAGGTATAGATATTGTATAGAAAGGATGTTTGGCTACTGACAAGTAAGCATTTACTTTTGTAGTGTTAAGAAGAATAAGTTGAGGAATTATTAGTTCTTAACCAAACGGCTGAAGTTTTTTATGATGGATACAGTGAGAGGGTTGAATAATTAACTGACTATCATTCAAAGGGGAAAACGATTGAATTGATCATGGCTTTCTAAATCTTTAGAAAGCCATGTTTTTTTATTCATCAAAAACACTTTCATCATCAGCAACATCCTCAAGATCTTCATCGGTGTACTTACTTTCATATTCTTCCCGAATGCCTTCTTTAAGTGTTCCATCGGCATCAAAATCTTCATCATCCTCAACAATCTTCACGGCTTCACTTACTGTCATCCGAACCATGTAATAGCGGTCTTCGGTTTCAAAGGGTAAAGCACTTACCAGCAACCCGTCCTTATTGGAAAAGGTGATCAGGCTGTCACTAAAACCATATGGATACTCCAGCTTAATCTGTTCCTGAATTTCCACCGGTAACTTATCGTAATCTTTAATCACCCTTGGCTTTGAACTGTTCATTTTAAAATCTCTTTTTCGGTTAGGAATTACAACTTCAACACAATACTATTTCACACACAACACTTTAGGCTAACACCCCTGCATTTCTGATAACCGGGGAAAAATACAAAACTTTTGCTAACCTCCACATCTTAGTTACCTTTTCATCACTATTTTTCGAAAAAACTTCAATCATGCCCAATAATGCTTTCAGTTTGAATCGTTTTCAAAAATTCATTGTTACTTATCAGTACATTCAAACAGGGAGGAAAGGTTTCATTTTTTTTCGACAAAGTCAATAACATGAACTACTAATTAAGCATTAGTTTTTACATCGCTGCGAATTAATAGAAAATTAAATTTACTCGAAATCAAAAGCTTGTGTTTTTTTGTTGTTGTAAAACTGATAATTTTGCAACACTTACATTAGTTAAAGAATAATTCGAAACAATATGACAGAAACTAAGAAAACAATGTTGATGATCCTTGACGGATGGGGCATTGGCAATGGTGACAATGGCGACATTGTAAAAACAGCGCCCACCCCCTTCATGGATTCACTTTTTGAAGAATACCCTCACTCACAACTTCTGGCCAGCGGAGAACACGTTGGACTGCCTGACGGACAAATGGGAAATTCGGAAGTTGGCCACCTGAACCTGGGAGCCGGAAGGGTACTCTATCAGGACATGGTAAAAATAACCAGGGCCATTAAAGACCGCAGTATGTGGCAACATCCACAAATAGTAAAAGCGTACACTTACGCCAAAGAGAATAACAAACAGGTTCATCTGGTTGGCCTTATCGGACCTGGCGGGGTACATGCACTCAGTACCCATATGATTGCGCTTAGCCAGATTGCCACAGAAATGGGACTTGAAAAAGTTTTTGTACACGGACTTACCGATGGTCGCGACACCGATCCGCGCTCGGGCTACGGCTTTATTGAAAGCGACCTGAAGGCACTCGAAAGCACCAACGCCCGCTTTGCTTCCATCATTGGTCGGTATTTCGGTATGGACCGTGATAAGAATTACGATCGCATGAAGCTTGCCTACGACCTCTGGCTCGAAGGCAAAGGCGAAAAAAGCACCGACCTGCTGGCTTCCATCAAAAATTACTATGAGCAGGAAATTACCGATGAGTTCATGAAGCCCATTGTAATGACCGACGAGAACGACCAGCCACTGGCTACCTTCGAAAAAGGTGACGTGGTCATCTGCTTCAACTTCCGTACCGACCGGCTGCGTCAGGCAACCATTGCCTTTACCCAGGAAAACCTGCCACAATTTGGCATGCAAATCCAGGACCTTCAATGGTATACCATGACTGAATACAAGGCCGACTTCAAAAACATTAATGTTATTTTTACGAAAGACAAGGTGACCAATACCATGGGTGAAGTGGTATCGAAGGCAGGCCTGAAGCAAATCAGAATTGCCGAAACTGAAAAATATGCGCACGTAACCTTCTTTTTCTCGGGAGGTCGCGAACTGGAGTTCCCAGGTGAAAAACGCATCTTGTGTCCTTCGCCCAAAGTACCGACCTACGACCTGAAGCCCGAAATGAGTGCCTACGACATCCGCGATGCCATTGTTCCCGAACTCGAAAATGCCACTGCCGACTTTGTTTGTCTTAATTTTGCCAATGGCGACATGGTAGGCCATACCGGCGTTTACGATGCAATCTACAAGGCAGTTGTTGCAGTCGACGATTGTGTGAAGGATGTGGTGACCGCAGCCAAAAAAGGAGGCTACGACGTGCTCATCATTGCCGACCATGGAAATGCCGACAATGCAGTGAATGAAGACGGTTCACCCAACACAGCCCACTCGCTCAACCCGGTACCCTGCATCTGGGTGACCGACAACCGGGAAGGCAAAATCAGCGATGGTGTACTGGCCGATGTGGCTCCTACCCTGCTGAAAATAATGGGACTGGTCATTCCACCCGAAATGACCGGAAAAGTGCTTGTTTAGTATTGTACTGAATTGAATTGATATTTTCAAAGCCTGACAGCCTCGTGCCTGTCGGGCTTTCTAATTTTAATTAGTGTTGTTTTACCAAGCTGACGTGGTCCGGTAAGCAATTGGATGAACAAACGTTGATCCTCAATCCTGTTTCTAAAATGCTTATAATGTGTTCGCTTGATCATATCTGTTTGATAAAAGTTCTCTAACACATGAATTTCATTATCTTCTTCTACCTTCCTTTTTGTATTTTTACTCTAAGTACATGACAAAAATTTATAAATTCCAATATCATCTTGAAAATAAGCATTTAACAGTACTGTTGCAATATAAGTTAAACCATGTTTGAATAGGCTTTTCGCTCTTTTCCCATGCTTTTTGATTGGGATTGGCTTGATATATTTGTCTAAAAAATCTCCGACCAGGTATGCCCAGGTAAAGGCTACTATTACCAATGCAAACAATTTTTCAATGCGCTCTATATCTGACAAGTGAGTATCTTCAATATTAAACCCACTTGTTTTCAAAGCCCTAAATGCAGTTTCAATCTGCCATCGTTCTTTGTAAACCTCAAGTGCTTCTTCTGGTTTGTTGAATGAAATAATGATCTGTAATTCAGGCTTGCCATCTTTGCCTTTTCCTTTCGATGCCGAAAGGTAACAAAGCTGGTTGTTCAAATAAACAATCCGGTGGTTCACCCGGCACCCGTTCATTGGTAAATCGGCAAACATCCAACTGGCTTTAACCTGTTTTCCATTGTGTGGCTGCAATACCCAAAAGTTCTCACGGATACGGATGTGGTATCGAATTTTTCTATCATTCAGATATTTGATCCACCTTTCACCTACAAACTCACGATCGGCAGTCAAACACTCCAGAGTTTCTCTGCCAAAGAGGCGGATATAGCGTTCAACCAATTCAATGCGTTCACTGGTGTTTGAATTGCCAAATTTGGGCAACAACTTAAACAACAATGGGAACGCTACTCCCTGATAAACGATTGCAATTACCAGTACATTGATATTTTGCTGTCCGAACTTCCAGTTTGTCCTGTCCATTGCCAGCCGGAAAGGTGGTTTGTGTGGCAATAATCTGAAAATCAATCGTGCTATTAAATCGGCATCGAGAATATAATCGGCCATAAAACGTTGAATCCTGCGCAAAGACGAACTCGTACTGGCATGAGAATCAAATGCTGAAGCCAACTTCTCAAAACCAACCGTTTGCACTTTACAGAGCGCACTGATCATTAAAACAAAGAACTTAACACGTGCCAGATTCCAACCTGATTGTTTATGGAAAATGGAAACTAAATCACTATTTTTATGCTCAACTCTGGATGTCATGACTCTTACTTCGAAGTGTGGTAATTTCTTGTAAGATACTGACATTCAGAGTTTTAAACAAATATTTCAACAGTTATTTTGCTGATAATCAGCTATTTATATTTTTGTCATGTAGTAAGATTTTTACTTCAAAGCTTAACAAAAACCAATACAGCTTATGAAATCCATTAATCCATACAACAATCAGCTCCTGGCTGAATATACCGAAATGACAGCCGAAGATGTTGCTGCAATCATTGATTTGAATTACGAAGCCTGGCAACGCTGGAAGGAAACAAGCTTTGCTCATCGTGCCACTTTAATGGAGAAGGCTGCTAAGGTTTTGCGAACGAAAAAGGAAGAACTGGCAATTTTAATTACTGCTGAAATGGGCAAGCGCATTGCCGAAGCCGAAGCCGAGGTGGAAAAATGTGCCTGGGTTTGCGATTATTATGCCGAACAGGCCGAAACCATGCTGGCCGATGAAGCCATCGAAACCGACGGACAAAAAAGTATGGCGGTGTTTCAACCCATCGGACCGGTACTGGCAGTGATGCCCTGGAACTACCCCTTCTGGCAGGTGTTCCGTTTTGCTGCTCCTGCCTTAATGGCCGGGAATGCCGGTTTACTCAAACATGCCTCGAATGTGCAGGGCTGTGCTTTGGCCATCGAAAAAGTTTTTAAAGAAGCCGGCTTTCCCGAAAATATCTTCCGAACCCTGGTGATTGGCTCACCCAAAGTGGAGGCCGTGATTGCCAATCCGAAGGTGCGGGCGGTAACTTTAACGGGCAGCGAAGAAGCCGGACGAAAAGTGGCTGCTGCAGCGGGTAAATATCTGAAAAAATCGGTGCTCGAACTGGGAGGCTCCGATCCCTGCCTTATCCTCGAAGATGCCAATTTGGATGAGGCCGTTCGTGTGGGTGTGCAAAGCCGGATGCTCACCTCGGGGCAAACCTGTATTGCTGCGAAACGCTTCATTGTGGTGGAAAGTGTTGCCGATGAATGGCTGGCTAAAATGAAAATTGAAATGGAGCGCTACCAGCCCGGCGATCCGATGAACAGAAATACCCTGCTGGCTCCTTTGGCAGCACGAAATTTTGTCGACGACATCCAGCAACAAATCAGCGCTTCAGTAAAAATGGGTGCTAAAATTGAAGTGGGCGCACATGGCACTAAGGACGAAAGTTGTTTCTATCCAATTACCCTGTTGTCAGGTGTAAGTCGCGACATGCCCGTATTTAAATTCGAGACTTTTGGCCCGGTAATAGCAGCCACTGTTGTAAAAAACGAAGAGGAAGCCATCAAAGTGGCCAACGACAGTTTGTTTGGCCTGGGCGCTGCCATATGGACCAACAACATTGAGCGCGGTGAACGACTTGCACGCCAAATAGAAGCCGGTGCTGTTTTTGTGAACGGCTTGGTAAAATCTGATCCACGTTTACCCTTTGGTGGAATTAAAAACTCGGGGTTTGGCCGCGAACTGTCTCATTACGGCATCAAAGAGTTTTGCAACATCAAAAGCATTTGGGTGAAATAAAAAGGTGGGACCAACGCCCCACCTTTCCAATTACCAATGGCATCAACTACTTCAGGTCGAAACGGTCAAGGTTCATCACCTTGTTCCACGCCGCCACAAAGTCGCTTATAAATTTCTCGTTGGCATCGCTGCTTGCATACACTTCAGACAAGGCCCTCAGTTCGGAATTCGATCCAAATACCAGATCAACCCGGGTACCCGTCCACTTCAGCTTTCCGCTTTTACGGTCAATGCCGTCGAAACATTCTTCCGAATCGGAATTGGGCCTCCATTCAACATTCATATCGAGCACATTCACAAAGAAATCGTTACTTAACACTCCGGGATTGTCAGTGAATACTCCGTGGTTTGATCCATCGTAGTTGGTATTCAGTACCCGCATACCTCCCATGAGCACGGTGAGTTCAGGGGCAGTGAGTGTGAGCAACTGGGCTTTATCGACCAGTAAATGTTCTGTTGGAATGGAATATTTCTTTTTAAGATAGTTGCGGAAACCATCAGCAACCGGTTCCAGTACTTCAAAGGCTTCCACATCGGTTTGTTCCTGAGAAGCATCCATGCGTCCGGGCGTAAAGGGAACCGTGATTTTAACCCCGCCCTCTTTGGCTGCTTTTTCCACCGCAGCACAGCCGGCCAAAACGATCAGGTCGGCAAGCGAGACCTGCTTATTTCCTTTTTGAGCACTGTTAAATTCCTCCTGTATGGCTTCAAGCGCTTTAAGCACTTTCGAAAGCTGCTCAGGATTATTTACTTCCCAGTCTTTTTGCGGTGTCAGCCTGATGCGTGCACCGTTGGCACCACCCCGTTTATCGGAGCCTCTGAAAGTTGAAGCCGAAGCCCAGGCTGTTGAGACCAGTTCGGATACCGACAAGCCAGACTTCAGTACTTTGTGCTTCAAATGCTCCATATCGTCGTCATCGATCAGGCTGTGGTTGACTGCCGGAATCGGATCCTGCCAGATCAGGTCTTCGGCGGGAACTTCGGGCCCCAGGTAACGCGACTTGGGTCCCATGTCGCGGTGGGTCAGTTTGAACCAGGCGCGGGCAAAGGCATCGGCAAATTCCAGCGGATGCTCATAGAAACGCCTTGAGATCTTTTCATAGGCGGGATCGAAACGCAGCGACAGGTCGGTGGTAAGCATGGTGGGCTTGTGCTTTTTCGACGGGTCGTGTGCATCGGGCATCTCCGCCCCTGCATTTTTAGCCTCCCACTGATAAGCACCAGCCGGACTCTTGGTCAGCTCCCACTCGTATTCAAACAGGTTTTTAAAGAAATAATAACTCCACTTCACCGGGGTCTGGGTCCATATCACTTCCAGTCCACTACTGATGGTATCACCCCCCTTTCCGCTTCCGAACGAGCTTTTCCAGCCAAGTCCCATTTCCTCAAGGGGTGCTGCTTCGGGTTCAGGTCCAACATGCGCAGCATCGCCAGCACCGTGGGTCTTTCCAAAGGTATGTCCACCGGCAATCAGGGCCACGGTTTCTTCGTCGTTCATGGCCATACGGGCAAAGGTTTCACGAATGTCTTTTGCAGCTGCCACCGGATCGGGCTTTCCATCGGGACCTTCGGGATTTACATAAATAAGTCCCATTTGAATGGCCGCCAGCGGATTGTCCATTTTCTTCAGGTCCAGATCGCGATCGTCGTTTTTCAGCCATTCGCTTTCAGTTCCCCAGTCAACATCTTCTGCGGGCTCCCATACGTCTTCACGCCCGCCTGCAAAGCCGAAGGTTCTGAATCCCATCGATTCCAGGGCAACATTGCCTGCAAGAATCATCAGGTCGGCCCATGATATGTTCTTTCCATACTTCTGCTTGATGGGCCACAACAAACGACGGGCCTTGTCGAGGTTGACATTGTCGGGCCAGCTGTTCAGCGGGGCAAAACGTTGCTGCCCCAAGCCGCCACCACCGCGTCCGTCGCCGGTACGGTAGGTTCCGGCACTGTGCCAGGCCATGCGTATAAACAAGGGACCATAATGCCCGAAGTCGGCAGGCCACCACTCCTGTGAGTCGGTCATCAATCGGTGCAAATCTTCTTTCAGTGCTTTATAATCGAGGCTTTTGAATGCTTCGACGTAATTGAAATCCTTTTCCATTGGGTTCGACAAGGAAGAATACTGCCGAAGAATATTCATTTTTAACTGCTTGGGCCACCAATCGCGGTTTTTGGTTCCGCCTCCGCCATGACTGTGTTTTCCACTTGCTCCGGTTACCGGGCATTTGCTGGCATTCTCTGAATTATTTTCCATATAAACGTGTTTTATTTTTAGTTTTTGACTTATAAACTGATTTAGACCAAAAAGTTAACATGTTAAATAACAAGCAGAATACCGGTTTTGTTGTTTTGTATCGAACACATTTAGTGAATCCCAAAAAAATTACAGCATCGTTTCAGGCTTGCTTCAGACTTAGTCCAGATAATCTCGAATCTTAAATAAACGAAGCATTGGATGCCATGAAACTTCTTTTTAAATAATACTTCAATCACAACTCAATCAAATAGTTAATCCATTGAATTTTAATATTTCATTGTAAAAATACTTCATACTCAACTTCCTTTACAGTAACTGTATATTTATTATACACCCCATACTGTTACAAACTACTATACTGCAAATACCAGCGATAGATTGTCTTGATACTAAGCTTGTAGTCGCTGCTTTTAATTACAATAATTGGTCAATGAGAATTCCTTTTTTTCTTAATTTTATACTTCCCTGAATAAAGCGATTGTTAACTCAATGAAGAAAAGAAATAAAGGGAAAAGCCCCCAGCAAATTAAACAGGAGCAAGCTCACCGGAAAAACCTTTATTTGGAAAGAATACACACGGTGATGGATGGTATCGCCAGTGAGCCGGCCTATCACCTGCTCGGTCATCTGGAAATTGAATTAATTTATCTTGCGCGCATGCGCCCGTTCAAACTAGAATTCGCGGAATCAACAAACATATTTTCCAGGCAAGTCAACGACCATCTTACAACGATACTCAAAAAAACCATGGTTGCCATTGACAACGAAAATACCATGGTCAATTTGTACGATTTTTACACTTTAATTGAAACAATTTTCGTGTTCTGGAGAAATACAAACAAAGAATCGTTTCCCCATGCAGCAAAGTTTATCGAACGATTTCCCATTTTCACCAATGGTTATGATACTAAACGGCTGGCTGCCTACGAAATGTTTTACAAGAAGATAGAACGTATAGCCTGGAGTATTACCAACGTGTTGGAGATCATTGCATGGATTAATCCCTTCGAAAACAATGATTGGAACAATAAATCCTTGTTTTTCAATCACTATGTTGTACACCACGAAAAGACGCCGTCTGAAATTCTGGAAATAGACGGAAAGAAACGACGCATCTTCAGACTTGGCTATGGGACAAAAGATGGTATAACCTGGTTGTCGCTTACACCGGGTAGGCTGGGGAAGCATGGTCGTATGAAAAATCTTCCATTGAAGGTTTACATCCAAAAACATGCACTTGACCGTATTAAAGAACGCCTGGGAGATGTACTTCATACCATTCACTTTTTTCTGATAACCAATGCTATTCTTCAATGTGAAGCCTATCCGGCCGGAGGAAATAGTTTTCTTCTGGCCTGTAAATACGATTCGGTTAAACTAGGCTATTTTAAAGCAACGATCATCGAAGATAAGCTGCTCATTCGAACCTTTCTTTTTCTAACCAACAACGGTACTCCCGAGGGAAAAATGTTGGAAAACCAGCTGGGCATTCAAAAGGAAGATAAGAAGTACTTTGGCATCGATACACTCAAAGTGTTCATTAATTCGGACATTGAACAGAATGAAAAACTAAAAACTGTCTTTTGCCAGGCTGGTTGTGGCGATTTATTCGGAATAAGCAAATATTTTTCCGGAAATGATAACCATTTCATCCATTGTGCCGACGCGCTTGCGAAGTACCTGGAAATTCAAAAATAAAAAAGCGCTGTTATCTTAATTCAGCTTCAACATTGTTCGCTTGAGTAAAGATTGCTTCGCTGCGCTACCAATGACCTGATTATGCAGCTTAAAGTGGTGGCGCTGAGCATTGCCTTGCTTACTGTTTCGTTCCAGTCGTGGAAAGCAGCCACGAGGAATCCGACAGAGCGTTTGAGGTATGAATAGTCAGGCTTTCACTTACAAAATACACCAAAGGAAATAATTGAAAGGACAAGACCTTTACAGTAAAAGAATCTAAGTTGCTTTCAAATTAATGCGCCTTATTTGTTCTTTTAATGCGCCTTATTTTGTAAATTACTGCACCTTAATACTCCATAAGGTCTTATCCAAATACCACCGATCATGGCACTTAAATACAAAATTGTTTCGACCTATCGTCCCGGAGAAGGCAGAAGCGGCCAACAACTCTGGTTTCCCAAACTAAGCGGTTCAGAACAGATCACACTGCGGGAAGTAGCCCGCATATTGCAAAGCTGGTCGACAGCCAGCCAGGCCGATGTTTACCTGATTGTAAGAGGCCTGGTCGATTTGATTCCCCGGCTGCTGACCGACGGAAAGACGGTGAAGCTCGACGAACTGGGAACCTTTCGCCTGCATGCCAAAGTAAACACCAGCGACACCCCTGAGGCAGTAACAGCAAAAAACATCAGGGAGTTACGCATCAGTTTCCGGCCCGACAAGCAAATTAAAGAACAGTTGAAAAATGTAAAATTTGAGAAAGTAAAGTAAGCATTCTGATGCCAGGCCTCTGAAGGCTATTTCTCTTCGCCCAGGTAAAAAAGGCAGCGCATCGGCCTGGTATTGGGGTGCTTCGTCGTTTCATTTTGAATAGGGCGAAAAAAGAAGAAAATAATTTATGAAAAAAAAGAAAAACCTCTATATTTGCACCGCTCTTAAGAAAAGAGCAGGTAGTACAACTTGAATTAATGGCGAGCTAGCTCAGCTGCTTAGAGCGTCCCGGTTTATAACCGGGAAGGTCGACAGTGAAAGCCCGCCAAAACAAAGTTAGAATTGAAATAATAGAAATGGCGAGGTAGCTCAGCTGCCTAGAGCGTCCCGGTTTATAACCGGGAAGGTCGACAGTTAAAGCCCGTCAAAACAAAGTTAGAATTGAAATAATAGAAATGGCGAGGTAGCTCAGCT
>NZ_JBNPXV010000008.1:233879-234210 GCF_050433125.1 Roseimarinus sediminis
CTGCCTAGAGCGTCCCGGTTTATAACCGGGAAGGTCGACAGTTAAAGCCCGTCAAAACAAAGTTAGAATTGAAATAATAGAAATGGCGAGGTAGCTCAGCTGGTTAGAGCGCATGATTCATAATCATGAGGTCGGCGGTTCAAGCCCGCCTCTCGCTACATTAAGAAAGAAAGGGTTGCAAGTTTTGCAGCCCTTTTTTGTTTGTTGTTGTAAACCAACTGCAACTTTATTTTTTAGGATCAAGCCAATTTTCTGGGGATTTACGATTTTCAAGCATAAATTTTAGCTAATCTATAAAGAAAGAAGGGGATGTTTCTTACCCCTCTGAACT
>NZ_JBNPXV010000009.1:0-196363 GCF_050433125.1 Roseimarinus sediminis
ATGACTCATTGACCAATGACTTACTGACTTCCTAACTTTTTGTCTTGTGTCTTGATACCTGATACATGATTCCATTTTTCCATCTTCCTTCTTCCATTTTCCTTTTCCTCAATGACTTAATGACTCATTGACTCTATTAATCTTCCATCTGAAAATGGTACTGCCTATGAAAAAAGGAAATGCCTTCGTTAATCTTCAATCGTTGATCGATCATCTTCAATCGTTAATCGTTAATCTTCAATCGTTAATCATCCATCTTTTTCCATCAATCTTCCATCAATCTTTTTAAAGGCCCCTCAACATGCTTCGCAGTGCATTTTCGACGGCTCATCGGGACCAGCAGTTGTGAACAAACCGACCAGCCTGGGATCATGCGTGTGATTGATGTCAAATTATTAGGAGGCGTTTTTTATTGAGTTATCTGGTTTTATTTGTATTTGTCCGCCGATTGCTCTCAGTACTTTCATAATTGTCTCGAATTGCGGCTTAGCACCATCAGATAAAGCTTTATATAAACTTGGTCTGCTTAATCCGCTTGCCTGAGCAATTTTTGTCATTCCTATTGATTTTGCAATATGTCCGATTGCTGTAATTACATCGGAATCATTTCCTTCTGCTAAAACAGCATTCAGATATTCTGCAATCATTTCGTTACTATCTAAATAGTCTGCTATATCAAATTTTGTAGTTTCCATTTTTCTGCTTTTTAATTCGTTTTAGAATCGCCTTTGCCTTTTCTATGTCTTTCTGCTGAGTTGATTTGTCTCCACCAATTAGCAGAATAATGATTTTTCCATCAGATGCTTTAAAATATACTCTGTATCCTTTTGCGTAGTCAATTTTTAATTCCCGAATCCCATTGCCAACAGGTTCGCAGTCTCCAAAGTGTTCATCAATCTCAATTTTTTGAATGCGAAACAATATTTTGGCTTTGGCCCTTAAATCTTTTAGTTTTCTCAGCCATTTGTCAAATTCGTCTGTTTTCTCAATGATATACATTGATCAATCTGTATTCACCTGGATACAAAACTATGCAATCTTTTCTATTTATGAAAAGTTTAATTTAAAATTCCAAAGGAAAACTCATGGCTTCTAAAATACGCTGAATGTGTTTCATAAAATGCATTATTGGAAAATTGCTTGCCCTGTTTATTTCCCGGTGCGCTTCATCGCTCTTCCTGTGTCGTACTTTTCTGCTATAAACAGTATCGCGGCGCTGCCGCTTTGGATAATTGCGGAGGGTGGAGCGCAGAGTGCAGAGAGCATGGAGTAGGGAACATGGAGCCGGGAGCAAAGGGCAAAGCGGTTCGAACGGGGTTTCAATTCATCATTATTGGAATCTGTCATGCCTGTATACATTAAAATGCGCGAGTCGGAGCTAGCGCCTCCCAACACGGTACGAATCAGCAGAAATGACTCATTGACCAATGACTTACTGACTTCCTATCTTTTTAACTTGTGTCTTGATACATGATTCCATCTTCCTTCTTCCATTTTCCTTTTCCTCAATGACTCATTGACTCTATTCATCTTCCATCTGAAAATGGTACTGCCTATGAAAAAAGGAAATGCCTTCGTTAATCTTCAATCGTTAATCGATCATCTTCAATCGTTAATCGTTAATCGTTAATCTTCAATCGTTAATCATCAATCGTCAATCATCCATCTTTTTCCTTCAATCTTCCATCCATCGCTTTAAAAGCCCGTCAACATGCTTCGCGGTGTGTTTTCGACGGCTAAACGAGACCAACATGAAAAAAGTTGCCCAAAAGAGTTCATTTTCGCGTTTACAACATCGCGAGAAGCCTGAAAAAGTTTTAAAGCGCAACTTTTTTTTTGGTCAGAACTGTAAAAACGTTTTTCTGGTCTCAACACGTAAAAAGTTACCTGAAAAAGTTTTTTCAGGTAACTTTTTACGTGTTGAATGCTAAAAAAAGATTTCTGAGCATTTCTCTGCGCGTGTTGAAGCCTGAAATAATTTTTTCAGGTCTCAACACGTTTCGAGAAGCCTAAAAAACGTTTTTCAGGTGTCAACAAGCGTTGCGTTCAGCTTTAGAAAATAATTCACTGCCCTTTTTTCCTAATTTTCAGTTTCTTCATCAGATAGCCTTGGTGGAACTGCAATTTTAGGGAACAAACGGTTGGCATATAGCTTTCCAAACCTGGACGATACCGCATAGTAATTTTGCTCGTATTGCCTGCATAAGTTAATCTTGGCAATTTGTTCGAGCGCTTCAGCAGTTTTTAAAGCCTCAATCGATAGGTTTAAGGCATTCAATGCTTCCTTGGAATTGTTCAAAGCTGTTTGAAGGGGTTCAACCAAAACATGCAGTTCATGTTCGGCACCTAAATCGTTGATCCGTAAAATCAGCTTCTCGATTTCCGAGGGTTCATTTTGGTACGATACGTAAATAACGGGTGTAATTCCGTTTGGAAACAACTTAGTGGTGGTCATTTCACCGGGATGCTCACGGTCGAATTTCTGGGCGGCTTCTTTAGAATCCCTTGCCTTATCATCCAGTTCGGCATCACAGATCACTACCAGGTCGTAGTTGTTTTCATAGTTCTCAACGGCCGCTTTGCTTGCTTCGCTTTTTTCGAGCAGGGCATTGTAAGCGGGTTCGATGGCCGTTGCATGGTCTTCGGTGCCCTTGTTCTGACGGCACAAACGCATGTGGCGCTTTGCCGTTTTTAGCACTACATTTGGCGAGTGCCGGTCGTAAAGTAATTGGGCCATGGCCTTTAATTTTAAGTTAAACAAAAATTTATTTCTGCTTAAAAAAGCCAGTTGCTTCTCCTCTATTCTACCAGTTTAATAAAGTCCTTATGAATCCATCCTTCGGTTACCACCTTTACTTTCACCCATCGATCGTCCTGTTTCAGCACGCTGAAGCGGGTTCCCTTGCGCAGGGGTTCGGCTACGGTGGCAGCGTTTAGTACCGGTGAGGCACGGATGTTTAGCAGTTCGGCCAGTACCAGTCCCTGAATTGAAGGATGGCCTGCACTGAGCAGGGGAGCTTCTTCGCTGGCATCGCTGCGCCCGAACAAAACTTTGCTGCGCAGGTGTTCCATGGGAAAGGCCGGCCCCGGGTCGATTTTACGTTCGGGGGCAATGTCGTCGTGCCCCACAATTTCCTTAATGTCATAGCATTGTTTGAGTGCAATGCAAACGGCCTCGCACATTTCGAGCTGGGCTTCGCTGAAGGCTTCCCATGCTTCTTCTGAAGTCCGGCTTTTGTGCCGGGCCAGTACCACCTTGTCGTCGGCCACTTTCTGACCGAAGGAGGTGAAATAACCACTGGCGCGCCGGGTAAGCATGCCGGCATTGGCCAGTTCGATGCCAATGCTGAAACGATTCAGGTGCGTGCGCCCTTTCCATGCGCTGGTGCCGGCATGCCAGGCCATTTTATTGAAGGGAAGGAGCTGGGCGAGTTCTCCCTGCCTGCCAATGACCAGGTGTGCCGAGGCACCCGCTGTTTCGTTGCACAACCATTCGGCAGTTGATTGGTAGCCGGCTCCGGCTGTGTAATGAATGACCAGGGTGTCGGGCATTCCGGCGGAAAACAGGCCGGAGTGATTCGGCGTGTCGTGGAGGCTGAATTTCAACAGGCCGTCGCTGTTGTCGATTACATGGTCACTGATGCGAATCATCCTGCGGGTGTTTTAGCTTGAAGCGGTGCGTTGCCCCGCTGTACATTGGCGGCTCCCGATCCGGTAGCCAGCTGGGTATAACTGTTCACCATGCCGAATTTCTCGGCCGTACGTCCAACGCCATAAATGCCGACCACTGTCGACCAGGCCCACCAGAATTCACCGGGTAGTTTCAGTTGTTGCAGGCTTTCGGTGTCGCCGGTAAAATAGCCGACTATGGGAAGAATTACATGGACCAGAAAGATGAAGATCAATCCGGTGTACACAATGGTAGGCCGGGCCCTTTTGGTGAACACGTCACCCTGAGCCATTTCGGCTTTGATAATCTCGGAACGGGTATTCAGTTCCTCCTGGTAGCTTGCTTTGGCGCGCTCGTCGAGTTTAAGCAGGTATTCCTGCATTTTTAACTTAAAGTCTTGTTTCTCTTCTTTCGACAAGGTGAATTCATCCACGGCATTGGTCACCCCGTCGATGAATTCGGAGGCACCGCCTCCCAAAAGTTTGGATAAGAATTGCATTTGCGAAGTAGTCTTTTATTTAAAAGCCGGCCATTGGCCAGTGAAGACGAATAAGGAAGAGGCTGTCTAAAAAGTTATCCAACTCTATCTTTTTCCTTTGTGCTACTTTGCTTGTACTTGGTTTACCTTTGTGGTTCTGTTTGTTAGCTTTCAGCACAAGGCACCCAAAGCTTATCACAAAGTCACACCATGATCTTTTTAGACATCCTCTTCGGTAAGAGAGGCAACACAATCAATTATGAATGATGATCAGGATTGAATTGTGCTTTTCAGGGAACGCTATCAAGCCTGAAACAGTCCACGGCTGAGCCGTCATCTGTTGGCTAATTATTTTTTTATATCACTACAAAGCTATATCAAAATCAGGTATTTGTAAAATAAATTGAGTGAATGGCCGGAAAAATTGAGTGAATGGTTCATTTTGCTTAGTGAATGGAAAAACGGGGCTGCATTTGATCCTGCTTTGGCTACCATTTTTAACCACAAAGGACACAAAGGAAAAGTGTATGAGTGTATGAGTGCCTTAGTTCCTTAGTCTTTAATCAGGTAATACCCCTCCTAACCTCCCCTGAAGGGGAGGGATGGCAGCTACCAGATAATGATGCTCTCGTACATCAGACCAGTGAAAGCAGGAGAAAAGTGCATGGGCGCCACCAACAAGGCATTTCCATAGCGCTACGGCCTCCAAAAAAATGCTTTCGAATCAAAACAATCACTTAGTAAGACCGGGAAGCTTCTCCCGGTCAGGGAGAAGATCACCCGGCCGCACTTAGTGATTGTGAAGATGAAAATGCTTTTTTTTGGTCCCGACAATTGTCGGGATGACTTTTTTTCCTGAGTTTTTTGTGTCAAGACAAAAAAGTCAGTGGGGTTTGGGGCAAAGCCCCATTTTGTCTTGCGTTCTGATACCATTTCTTAACCACAAAGGACACGAAGTACGCACAAAGATCACAAAGGAAAAGTGCATGAGTGTATGAGTGCATGAGTGCCTTAGTGCCTTAGTTCCTGAGTTCCTGAGTGTCTTGCTTCCATCTTCCTTTTCCTTAATGACCAATGACTAATGACTGTTTTGTTTTGATACAATTCACCATTAATCATTCACCATTCACCATTATCTTCCGGCCATACAGCACCCATTCATTTGAACAGGCACTACTGTGGCCGGATGATTCTTTATTCTTCCTAATCCGTTGGCTAAAGCCAACGGCTATTCATAGCTCTGTAAGAACCTCTGTTCATAAGCGACCCGATTATCAATTTTCCTTTTCCTCAATGACTTTCTGACTTTTTCCTTTTATCAGGCAATCAAGCTTTCAGGCAAAAGCGCTTGCACACACGGTGTCGCTCTTGGCAACGCCGTGAGTTTCAGTGAACCAAATGTCCTGATGCCTGATTCTTGCTACCCTCTGAATTCGTTTATTTATTATATTTGTAAAAAACAGCAACAATGACCACATCAAACGAAATTATCCAATTCTTAAGGCAGCATAAAAACATCCTAAAGGAAAAATATTTTTGCACTGAAATTGGTCTATTTGGATCCTTTGCCCGAAACGAGCAAACCGACAAAAGTGATATTGATATCATTGTTGAATTCGACACCAATGCACCCGACTTATACACTATTGAAAATGAACTTAAAGAATATCTCAAGAAAAACTTAAAACGAGAAATTGATATCTGTTCAAAAAAATGGATAAAACCCATCTTTAAACCCCTGGTCTTGAAAGATGCCATTTATGCTTAGCAAAGACTATTATATTATACTGTCGATGCTGGAATCGATCAATAAGATTCTACGTTATACCTCAGCTTATCAATCAGCAGAAGAATTGTATCAGAACGACCGCGATTTTGATGCTGCCATGATGAATTTTATTGTTTTAGGTGAAGAAAGCGGCAAATTAAGTGATAGTATCAAAAAAACCATCCTCAAATCAACTGGTCAAAAGTATATGGATTACGGAATATTATTGCCCACCATTACTTCGGCATCAATGTCGACATTGTGTGGCAAATAATTAACAATGAGTTACCAATGCTCAAAAACAATTTAAATAAAATAGCCGACAGCCAGTCTGCCCCTCCTAAGCCACCCTTCCGTCAGCAGACGCCCAAGTCAGGGAAGGGATAGCAGCTGCCAGATCATGATACTCTCGTACATCAGACCAGTGAAAGCAAGAAAAGTGCATGAGTGCCTTAGTTCCTTAGTTCCTGAGTGTCTTGCTTCCATCTTCCTTTTCCTTAATGACCAATGACCAATGACTGTTTTGTTTTGATACAATTCACCATTAATCATTCACCATTCACCATTATCTTCCGGCCATACAGCACCCATTCATTTGAACAGGAGCTACTGTGGCCGGATGATTCTTTGTTCTTCCTGGTCCGTAGGCTAAAGCCAACGGCTATTCATAGCTCCGTTAGAACTTCAGTTCATAAGCGACCCGATTATCAATTTTCCTTTTTCGCTTTCCTGCTTTGGCTTCCAATAAGCTGGATTTCTCTCGTCAGAGACGCGTTAGTGCAAGCCCTTCGTTTCCCTTGCACTCAAACGAAGGAGAGGCGGGATATCTCAATCAGCTGGGGGATAGAAACTACACCAGCCGAGTTTTTATTAAGCTAATTTTACAAAATTATTTTCAAGCTTCACATTAAAATTTATCTCCGCCTTTAATGCCTTAAATACCTTTATAATCGTGTCAATAGTTGCACTATTAGCACTACGTTCAAGTTTCGAAATTTGTGCTTTCTGAACGCCAACAAGTTTACCAAGTTCCTCTTGAGTCAGCTTACGTTCTTGTCTGGCAGTCTTAATCATTTTACCTAATACATCCATACGAAGTTCGTATTCGTATTCATCTCTCTCTGTTGTCCCAACCTTGCCGATATATTTATCTTTCATCTCAGCAAGCGTAAAGGTCTTGATTTCCTTTTTTGCCATAAATTACTTTTTTTTTCTGTCAAAGTATTTCTCTCGCAATCTCATTGCTCTTTTAATTTCATTTGCAGGTACTTTATCAATCTTTTTGATGAATCCGTGCGTTGCAATAACCAGCGTTTTCTTTTTATCAGACTTATCCCAAAATGCAAGAAGTCTAATTTGAAGCGCTGCAACCTTTGTCCTAAATTCCCAAATATCAGATTGTAATTTCTTAAATAATTTTGGGTCATTAGTTTGTTCTGCTAAATCAATATTATAGAAAATCTTTTTTGCTGTTTTCGAATCTAGTTGGGCGATAAATTTATCCGCTTCGTCCATAAATCTAGTCTCAAAATATCTCATTGCTTATTGTCACAATAATCAGCGTAAAGATAAAAAAGTTTCTAAATATAGATACCTGGACGGAGGGGAAGACAGGCTCGCTCCACAAGAAATTTTAATGGATTTTATATATTTTTCCTGCTTTGGCTTCCAATAAGCTGGATTTCTCTCGTCAGAGATGCGTTAGTGCAAGCCCTTTGTTTCCCTTGCATTCAAACGAAGGGGATCAAAAGAAAAAAGCTGTACACTTTCGAAGTACAGCTTTTATAGGAAATTTATTTAATTCGTATTGGCTACAAACTGTCTCCAAAATCGGCTTTGAACTTGGCCACCAGCTTTTCCTGCCAGTCGGAGGTTGGTTTCAGTTTACCAAAGAAGAAGCGCAGCACCTTGGGTTCGTCGTAAAATTCAAGTCCGCCGATCAATTTCCGGTTTTCATACAGCCAGGCAATCCGGTCGATGGTATATTTCACCTGCGAAAGGGTAAAAACACGACGGGGGAGGGCCAGTCGCAATAATTCAACAGCGGCTAAATGATCGCTTCCGTCGGCATTTCTTTCTTCCGAAACAGTACCCCGTTCCATTCCCCTTACACCACTGGCAAGGTAGAGGGCGGCACCCAGTGCTCCGGCGCGATATTGTTCCTGTGGTACGTGCGAAAGGAACTGCATGGCATCGAGGTGACAGCCCAGTCCTCCCGGAGGAGTTACAACCGGAACGCCCAGTTTCAGCAATTCTTCCACCATGAATTTAATAAAGATCGGGCCCTGGTTGATCATTTCCTCATCCATGGTTTCATCCAAACCAACCGTCATGGCTTCCATTTCGCGTGTCGACATGCCGCCATAGGTCGAGAAGCCTTCGTACAGCGGCAGCATCTCGAGCAAGCGTTTGTAAGTTTCTTCATTGTTGGTAATAATGCCACCCCCCCTTACATGCCCCAATTTACGGGCCGAGAAATAAACGAGGTCGGCGGTATCGGTCATCATGCGGGTGATTTCGCGTGTCGACAGCTCCCTGTACTTCTCTTCGCGAGTTTTAATGAAATGAAGGTTATCGGCCCACAAGCTGGCATCGATAATGAAAGGAATCCCATTGGCGCGGGCGATTTTACTTACGGCCATGAAGTTGTCAAGGGCGACGGGCTGACCACCAATAAGGTTGGTTCCGGCTTCCATACGAATGAAGGCAATTTTTTCGGCGCCCTCTTTTTCGATTACCTGCTGCAGGGCATCCAGATCCATGTTGCCTTTAAAGGGATCGGTGCTAATGGGGTTCAGTGCTTCGGATTTGAAAAGTTCAAGTACCGTTCCACCGTTCACCATGATATGGGCTTTGGTGGTGGTAAAGTGATAGTTCATGGGAACAAAGGTGCCTTCTTTTACAAAGAACTTAGCGAGCAGGTTCTCGCAGGCACGCCCCTGATGCACCGGCAGAAAATATTCGGTACCAAAAATTTCAGTCAGTTTGTCTTTCAGTCGGGTATAGGTTGCCGAACCGGCATAGCTGTCATCCACCACCAGCATCGATGCGGTTTGTTTGTCGCTCATGGCATTCACCCCGCTGTCGGTAAGCATGTCGAGATAAATATCTTTGTTAAAAAGCAGAAAGGTGTTGTTTCCGGCTTCCTGAATTGCCTCTTGTCTTCTTTCGATGGGCACAAGGTCTAAACGTTGAACCATTCTTACCTTGTGCATTTCGAGGGGGATTTCTTCTCCTAAATGAAATTTGATGTTAGCCATTTTTGATTTATTAAGGTTATAAAGTTTGATTTGCAAAGTACCTGCTGGTACCAATTGGTTTTTTTCACCCGGCCTGTTAAAAACAAGAGGGCACTACTAAATTGTAAAATTTATCAATAATAATAACTTAAATTATTTCCTGCAACATGTTTTTAAAACGAAATTGAAAGTTGCAGGGAAAAATTTATTTATTAGCAGCCGGGTACTGCATTCATTTTAATACCCCTTGTTTTAGTTTTTTGCCGGGGGGCTGTGATTTTTTAGAAGGTGAAACGATGAATGGAGTGAACAAACTTTAAAAAGATCAGAAAATGAAAACACAAAAAATGAAAGTATTGATGGTAGTGATCTTGCTTTTTTTTACCAGCCCGGCCATGTGGGCCAAAGAAAATGCCGATAGTTTGCGCATTGTTCATGAAGCCTTGCAAATGATTGCTTTTCCCGACCCTGTATTTCCCCACGCTTATCAGGCAGCCTTAAGTCCTAAGGCCATGGCCGACATGGGCTTTGAACAGCTCCATGAATACGAAAGCATCAACTTTGTGATGGAGGACGGTGTTCAGCTGCATGCTCAAAAGTATGCAAAGAACTCGGGAAGCACGCTGATTTTATTGCACGGGGTTTTGTCGAGCAGTTTTACTTACAACAAAATGGCCGGACTGCTTCGCGAGGCCCTGCAGGCAGAGATCATCGCCATTGATTTGCGGGGGCATGGCCAGTCGGGGGGGATCCCGGGCGATGTTTCTGCCACAAATCAATATGCCAAAGATCTTGACGAGGTCATTGCCGCGGTAAAGCATCAACAGCCAGGCCAAAAAATTATTCTGGCAGGCCACTCCATGGGTGGAGGTATTGTGTTGCGCCATGCTGAAACCTTCCCCGACACCAAAGTAGATGGCTATCTATTGTTTGCACCCAATTTGGGTGCCAGTGCACCTACCAGTTCCAAAAATCTGGCCCTTGAAAACAACTTTGTCAGGTCGCATCTTTCAAGAGGACTGGGCCTGCGCATGCTCAACGAGCTGGGCATCCATCGCTACGATTCGCTGAAAGTGGTGTATTATAACCTTCCGGAACAAATGCCGCTACGTTCTTATTCCTACCGGAGCATGGAGGCCTGTGTTCCCATTGACTATGTGAAGGCCCTGAGGAACATTGATCAGCCCCTGCTTGTTCTGCTTGGAAAGAACGATGAAACCTTTCTGGCTCATGAATATCCGGCAGTAATTGAGGCTTATTCGGGCGGAGAATGTTATCTTGTTGAAGGTGAAACGCACAATGGGATACGACACAGCAGCGAAGCCATGACGAAAGTTGACCATTGGGCTTTCAAGCATCAACTGAAATCAAACAGATGACCAAAGGAGAACACGATGAAATTACCGGGCTGATTAAGGAAAACCTGGGATTAATTTACAAGGTGGCCAACAGTTACTGCAAAGCGCAGCATGAACAGGAAGATCTGATACAGGAAATTATTTTTCATCTGCTGAAGGCCTATCCTCGTTTCGATCATCAGGTAAAGGTAACGACCTGGATGTACAAGGTGGCCTTCAATGTTTCCATTTCGCATTTCCGAAAAATCAGTACTCGTCAGAAATACCTGGCGCCCATGCCCGAGAAACTGGTGAGCATCGACGAAGCCGGGCCTGAAGAAAGCAATGATGACCTCAGGCTGCTGCAACAATTCATAGAGGAGCTTGATCCATTGAACAAGGCCATCCTGATCATGTACCTCGATGGCAATCATCACAACGACATTGCACAGGCCATGGGCCTATCTGAAAGCAATGTAGGAACGAAAATTGGCCGTATCAAAAAACAGTTACAGAAAAAATTTAAGGAGTATGAACATGGAAAATAGAAATATCGAAGCCCTTTGGAGGCAAAACGAAATACAATTAGCCAGTACCAGAAATCCGGATCTTACCCTGCTGAAAAAAGTGGAGCTTCACAATGCAAGGAAATCGGTTCAAAGCCTGCTTTTCCTGCCGCTGGGCACTTTGCTGTTTTACACCCTGAGTGCCGGGTATGCCTTTTATTTTATCAGTACGAATTGGGAGGTGTGGTACCTGGCCTTTTCGGGGGCGGTGGTTGCGTTTTTTTCCTTGCTTTTGAGTGCCGTGTCCATTCGCCAGCTACGGCTCATCTCGATGCTGAATTACGATGCACCGGTGCTAAGGCTGCAAAGTCAGCTGTCGAAGCTGAAACTTTTGTTGCTGAGCAATCTTCGGATCGCTGCCTACATGCTTCCCTTTGGACTCTTCATCGGCTTATTTGTAGTCAAAGCCCTGTGGGCTTTCGATCCTGTTGTGTTCATCAGCCGCGAGACGATTATCGGCTTTGCCGTGCTAAGCATTGTACTTCAGCTCCTGTCGCTCCTGCTGCTAAGGGCGCTTCGTTCGAAAAACATCAACAAGCCATGGATGAGACGTTTATTGAAAGGAAGCGGCAGTCAGCTCGATGAGGCGCTGGGCTTTTTGCAGGAAATCGAAACATTTGAAAAGGAAGAACAGCTTTAATAGACTGTCCGGACTAATAAGCTGTCTGAACATTCAGCAGCTTTTTAGCCTGGTACAGGATGGATGGGGCCTTAGGCAGCATGGAAGCAGGAAAGGGGAGAAGTTGGCTGGCTCAACTTTTCGCTGCATTGTTTTCTTTTTCGAAGCGCACGAAGCGTAAGCAAGAGGCATCGGCCATCGGAGGGCCGCACTGGAAGACTCGCGCCTGCTTTTCACAGCACTAGCAAAAGAGCATAGTCAACTGATTTTTAAAAAAACCAGCTCAATGGATTAAACTTTAGGCAGTTTGATAAGTTAAATACAAATGGAACAATTCACAAAAACACTTGAACAACAAAGAGAAGAATTTGCCAAACGTAAATTCATGGCCACTCCGATTGCAGGAATAATTGCCTGGCTGATTTCCGGAATTGCAGGCACGCTGTTTCCTCCTGTGGTAAGCGTTTGGGTGCTGTTTATTGCAACCGGCAGCATTGTTTATATGGCCCTGTTTATTTCTAAATTTACCGGAGAAAAATTTCTGGATAAAAGCAAAGCGAAAAACGAATTCGACCGGCTGTTCCTGTTTACCGTTTTTCAGGCCGTACTGGTTTATTCCATCGCCATTCCGTTTTTCTTAATCGATTACAGCTCACTCCCAATGACCATCGGCATTTTGACCGGGCTGATGTGGGTCCCGTTTTCATGGATGATCAAACATTGGGTAGGAATTTTTCATTCCGTTGTCAGAACGGTAATCGTACTGATTCTTTGGTATGCCTTGCCACAACAACGCTTTGTGGCAATCCCCCTTGCCATTGTATTCGTGTACATTCTAACCATTGCGATTTTAATGACAAGAAACCAGAAGAACAGCAGCCATTAAAATATGTCCACTTAAACTTTTCATTCTTGCTTATGTTAAAATTGATAGTTTTGCTTCACAATGTTCGGGTAATTCATTGAATTATCTTTGAAAACATTAGGGAAACAAAACAAGAACAATTTACATTGGCGAGAACAAATGATAAAATCCGAACTATTAGAAAAAGCCATCGCCGTGCTCCCTTTTGCCAACATGAGCAACAATGAGGAGATGGAGTATTTCAGCGATGGTATTACCGAAGAAATTATTAATGCACTTGCCGGGATTAAACAGCTGAAGGTGACTTCACGAACTTCATCGTTCTTTTTCAAGAACAAACACATTCCTATTAATCAGATTGCAAAAGCGTTGAATGTTTCAAGCATTTTGGAAGGCAGTGTTCGCCTGGCAGCCAATACCGTTCGAATTACGGCACAGCTCATTGATGCTGAAGAAGATTTTCATTTCTGGTCGGAAACCTGGGACCGTAAGCTGGAAAATATTTTCGAGATTCAGGACGAAATCAGCCTGCACATTGCCGAAAAGCTCAGGGAGCAATACGGGCACTTTGAAATACAGGAACAGCTGGTCACTAAAAAAACGGATAGTATTGATGCTTATGAATATTCCCTAAAAGCAAAATATCATTTTAACAAATGGAATCCGGTTGATGCGAAGAAAGCCATTGAACTGTTTGAAAAGGCCATTGAGCTGGATCCCCAACATACCGATGCCTGGATCGGACTGGCCGATGCCTACAGCTTTTTTGCGGTAACCGAATTGATGCCCTCCAAGGAAGCCTGGCAAAAATCGAGAGATTATACCGACAAGGCCTATTCACTGGATCGGCAAAATGCAGGCGTTCATTACCTGTTGGCCAATGTGGCCTTCTTTTTCGACAGCAATTTTCAGGAGTCGATGAAATATGCCAGAAAAGCCGTTGAACTAAAAGCCAATTATCCCGAAGCACAACAGTTTATGGCTTTTCTCTTCATCATTTCAGGCGATATGGCCAATGCAAAAGTTCATCTCGATTTGGCTTATCGCATCGACCCGCTTTCGCAGGAAACCCTGTTTTACCGTGCTTACTATTTGTATCGCAGCGAGCATTACGAAGCAGCGCTGGCGCTCTACGATGAAGCGCTTGAAAAGAATCCGCATAACATTCCTGCCTATTTTGTACGTGCTTATTGCCTCTTGCACCTGAAACGCTACGATGAGGCCATCGCTTTCATGAAGAGCATGCCCAACGAAATTGTGGTGGCCGATGAACAGCTGGGCACCTTGTGCCTGGCTTATGTCCTGAAAAACGATGAAGTAAATGCTCAAAGATCGTTTGATCAACTTTTTGCAGAGGCCCAAAAGCCCAGGTCTTTTCAGGCGCATTCTTATCTCTATTTAGCCTATGCCAACATGGGTAAAACCGATGAAGCCTTTACCTGGCTCGATCGGGCTTTAAAACTAAACTCGTCGGTTTTGCTGCTCAGTTATGGCGACCCGCTTGCGTACAATTTAAAAAGCGATCCCCGGTATGAAGTTTTCAAAAACAAAATCTATGGAAAGCCACTCAAGGAAGTACAAAGCACAAAAGAAAAAGTCGCGTTATTAGATGATCAGTCAGCCGATAAGTATTCCAATCAACTGCTCCGTTTTATCGAAGAAGAAGAACCCTTTCTGATTCCCAATCTTTCACTGCGTTCACTGGCCGATCAGGTGGAGATTCATCCCAACAAATTGTCGTGGTTACTGAACGAACGGATGGGCAAAAACTTTAACGAGTTCATCAATCATTACCGGATTAACTATTTTAAAAAACTGGCCATCGATCCGGCCAACAGTCATATCTCGCTGATTGGTCTGGCTTATGAAAGTGGCTTCAATTCAAAAACCGTTTTTAATACCTACTTCAAAAAAGAAGAGGGAATGACGCCAAAAGAATTTCTCAAGCAGAATAAATAAAACATTTTTGAGAGGATAGCCAGAATTTTCCATTGCATTTGTATAGTTTATAATCAACTTTTGATACGCAATTTACAACCAGTTCCGTAGGAACGACTAATTTTATAACGCCGGATTTTAATCCGGTGTAAACAAAAATAACAAAATAAGACGAATCTACGGTTCTTTGCTTTTCCTTCAATGCCCTGTTTGTTGAGTAGCTAAACAATCTGAAAATAAGATCAGTATCATAAATTTAACCTATTTCGTACAAGCACAATTAAATTAACAAATGAAAAACCCAATTCCATAATACATCCAAAAATGTAAAAAAGATGATCTGTGGTTCGAAATTATAATTCGGAACTTGTTGGAGTTCATCCCGAACTTCAGTGCAGCTTCATAAGCATAATTTTGCCCCTGAACACTAAAATTCAGCAAAATGAAACGAGTAGTAATAATAATTTTTCTAAGCCCATTGGTGCTTCTGATAGTTGCCTTGATCGTTTTATCAGTGATGTATTCGCCTACCTATGTTTATCGCTTAATCACGCAAAACGTAGCCGATGTATACGACTATCAACTTTACGAAAACAGGGTAATCAACGGTTCTTCTGATACTTTTCGTTTTACAAAAAAGCTGGATGAAGCCTATGTCGAAAGCCTGTTCGCCGACAGAGTTCAACATTCCGGTTTTGCTTCGTTCAATGAATGGGCCGAAAAATCGCAAACCACGGCCCTCATCTTCATCCGGAGGGATACCATTCTGTATGAGAAGTATTTTAACGGTTTCACCCGCGATGCGTATTTTCACTCCCAATCGATGGCCAAATCGTTTATTTCTTTTTTAATTGGAGCGGCTATCGACGAGGGACTGATTAGCAGCATTAATGATCCGATGACTAAATACCTGCCTGAATTAAAAGACCGCGACCCGCGCTTTGAAAGGATCACCATCCGAAATCTATTGGAAATGCGCTCAGGTTTGAAATACAATACCAGTTTTATTCCCGGAACATCCATTCATGCACCGTGGCACGACGAAGCCATTGGTTACTATCACCCGAATGTTCGCAAATTGTTACTGAAGAAGGTGGACATTGCTAGTGAACCGGGAAAAGACTTCCAATATTGCAACTACAATACCAGCTATCTGGGATTAATCATTGAGCGGGTTAGCAGCAAAACCGTATCGAAATACCTGGAAGAAAAGCTTTGGTCACCAATCATGGAATACGATGCCTTGTTTTCCATCGACAGCAAAAAATCGGGCTTTGAATACATGCCCAGCCGTCTTATTGCAAGGGCCATTGATTACGCCCGCTTCGGTCGTTTGTTTCTTTATGATGGTAACTGGAACGGCAGGCAAATCATTTCGAAAGACTGGGTAGTAAAATCTACCCGCGAAGATCAATCAATTCCACGCGAAATCTACCCCGGCTGGCTTGGTGGAGACAATTGCAGTCACAGCTACTACAGCTATCAGTGGTGGGGGCATGCCAATTGTGATTCGACCTATCAGTTTGCCGCTTCAGGCAACCTGGGACAAAACATTTATGTACTTCCCGACCAGGAAATTATCATTGTTCACTGCGGCAATTCACTGGAATATTATAACGATGGAGATTTGTGGAACGTAAGCAATAAAATCCGCTCAACAAAACTGAATTAGTCAAAAACGAAAAAGTAAGAAAACAATGCAAAAAATGAACATAATCATCCTGCTTTTCCAACTAGCCTTAGTGACCATTTCCTGTCAGAAAGATCCCGATTTATGGACGGGGCCTGTGATTACTGAACCTCGCGATGAGCTAACGCTGCAACAGTTACAGGCTGAAAGTATTCTCCCTTTAATGGATATGAGTTTTTTCGCCAAACCGGAATGGGCACAAACAGCAACGCATTCTTTTTCGGGGGCCATTTCGTTTGAAGATACTGAAATGGACTTTCCTATAGAAAGAGCTTATTATCCGGGAGAGAATATATTTCCGGGTATTACGCTGGATTTTATCAGCCACGATGGTGAATTAATCCCCATAAAGAATGAAATTCCTGGCTACCGTTCTTCAGGCAATGACTCCTGGAATGTACTTGTCGGAACCGGAAAAATATGGCATGAGGAAGCAGACGGGGATTGGAACCGGGCATCATTCCCGCTGTCGTTAAGCGATAGCTACATTGGCCAGGTTAAAAATTGTGTGGCTACCTTTCTCTACAAAGGAGATTCGGTGAGCAATGTTTACGTTCAATGCAGTCAGGAAACTGCCGATTTTAACGATGGACAGGTTGGGAACATCCGGGTGATGCTAATGGCAGATTATAAGGCCAGAACCTATACCGATTCACTTTCTGTTATCGAAAAACGAAAGAGAATCAAAGCAGAAAGACTGCCTGTACATCCCTTGTCTGAGATAGATACCGATCATAAAGTTGCCGACTATTTTGAGAAAGCAGGCTATACCAATGCACCAACAAGTCTGGGAGCCATTGTAATGGATGACCAAATCTATTTGCAAGCGCCCAAAACACGACATGGTTTGTATCCCTACCCCAATGAAATGCGGCAAGCGGTATATTCAGTTTCCAAAAGCATGACCGGTGCCTTGGCGCTGTTCTATTTTGCTGAACGCTACGGCAACGAGCTCTTCGATGCGGTGATTTCAGAATACGTGCCTGCACTGGCCAGTCTCCCCGAATGGCATGGGGTAACTTTTTCAAATACCCTGAACATGCTTACCGGTACCGAAGGAGGAGAAGATGCTGCGCGTATGTATGAAATAATGGTTCAGCCCCGATCAGCTGAAGAAGTAATCAATAATATTGCAGGCTTAGGTGACCAGGCGGCCCAACCCGGAGAAGCATTTAATTATGCCTCCACCAACCTTTTTGTGCTTTCTTATGCACTGCAAAACTATGTAGAAGAAAAGGAGGGTACAGGTAGCTCGTATTGGAATTTGCTTCGCGAGAATGTGTTGGTCCCGATAGGTGCTGAAGACTTTACCTTGCTGCATACAGTGGAATCGGACGGTTCGGAAGGCATTCCGCTACTGGCCTACGGAGCATGGCCTACCCTCGATAATGTGGCAAAAATAGCCATGTTGTTTTCAAAAGAAGGCATGTATCGCGGGCAGCAGATCCTGAACAGGGAAAAATGCCGTGAAGCACTTGGCCGGACCAATTGGAAAGGCTATAGCACCAATAATGACTGGAGGGGCGAATATTACCGGCATTCGTTTTGGGCCACAGATGTACGAAGCAACGGATGCAAAGTGAATGTCACCTACATGCTGGGCTATGGGGGAAATTATGTCTGGTTTTTTCCAAGTGGTGCTATTGCCATTCGTTTTATGGATGAATACGATTTCGATTTTAAAGCGCTTGTTAAGGGGGTAGAGCGTATCAGGTCTTCTTGCGAGTAAGAAACATTGATTAAAGTTTTATGGATAGGTCAAGTTGTCCACCCAGGCCTAATTCCACAATCTTTTGTAATGTTGAAAGTCTTACTTCTTTTACATTATTTTCAATCTTTGAAATATACGATTTTGTGGTTCCAACTTTCTCTGCCAATTCTGCCTGGGTTAAACCCTTTTCCATTCTTGCTTCATACAAAAGTGTTCCTAGCTTAAAATTTTCATAGCCTTCGTCTAAATCATCACGTTTAGTAGTTCCTTTTTTTCCGAAATGTTTATCCTTAAACTCATCAAGGGTCATTTTGTTACTTGTTTTCATTTTTATACTCCTCCATAATTTTTAATGCCTTCTCTATTTCATTTTTAGGCGTTCTTTGTGTTTTCTTTTGAAACCCATTGCTTAGTATAAGCAGCTTACCTTGATCGAAAAAGCAAAATATTCTAAAAATGTCTCTGCTCAATCTTACCCTAATTTCATAAAGTCCATCAGTAAATTCAATATGCTTAAGATAAGATTCAGGAATGCGTTCAAGTTCTTCAATTAATTGAATAGTCCAGATTATTTTCGCCTTAACTTTCTCAGATTGTTTAAGAAAGAATTTCTCAAAATAATCTTTGTAGAAAATCGCTGTTCTATATTTTTTTTTGATTCCACAAGACAAAGATAGGATAAGTTTCACTATAGTACAACACATCAGTTTTGCCTGGCAGCCTAATCCTGCAAATCATGCATTTTAGCCCGCAATTATAATCCCGAACCTCCTGATTCTTTTCCCGAACGTTTCGCCTGTTCGTCTTCCTCAACTTTGCATCGTGATTGAAACACCAATCAAACAGCGTCAGAAAACAATAAAATAAAACACGATGCAAGAAATGATGAAAGCAATTGTAGCCACAGGATACGGAGCACCGGATGTGCTTCAGCTACAACAGGTGGCCAAACCTGCACCGAAAGAAAACGAAGTGCTGGTGAAAATTTATGCAAGTACCGTGACCACGGCCGATGGCATGATGCGCACAGGCACACCCTATTTTGGTCGCTTATTTACCGGACTCAGCAAACCAAAGCATCCAATACCAGGCACCGGATTTGCAGGAGTTGTGGAAGCGATCGGAAAGAAAGTAACCAGCTTTCAGCCGGGCGACGAAGTTTTTGGTGAAACCACGCTGGGAGCCAGCACCAATGCCGAATTTGTTAGCATTCCTGAAACGGGCGTAATACTTCCAAAACCTGAGAACCTTGGTTTTAACGAAGCAGCTACCTTGACCGATGGTCCGCTCACTTCCTATAATTTTCTAAAAGAAGTGGCCAAAGTGCAAGCCGGACAAAAAGTGCTGATTAATGGCGCCTCCGGAAGTCTTGGAACGGCAGCCGTTCAAATCGCCAAAACCCTGGGTGCTCAGGTAACCGGTGTTTGCAGTCATCGCAATGTTGGTGCCGTAAAAGCATTGGGTGCCGACGAGGTCATCGACTATACCCGCAAAGATTTTACCCATAGCAATGAAACCTACGATTTTGTCTTCGATACGGTTGGAAAAAGCTCTTTCAACAAATGCAAAAATATCCTTGCCGAATCAGGCACCTACCTGTCGCCGGTGATGGGATTCGCCCTATTAATTCAAATGATGGCAAGCTCCATTATTGGAAAGAAGAAAGCCAAATTCAGCGCTACCGGCTTGCTCAAAGATCATGAATTGTGCGTGCAACTGAGCGAAGTTGTTAAGCTGTTCAAGGAAGGGAAACTAAATGTCGTCATCGATCGTCAGTACCCGTTGGAGAAAGTAGCCGAAGCCCATACCTACGTGGCTTCAGGCCACAAAAAGGGAAATGTTGTCATCATTGTTCAAGCTTAAAAAACACCATAAAATGCAAGCAAACAGAAAATCATCATTAACAGCAGGCCTTGCCATTGTCATTATGGCCGTGGCTGCAGCATTCACCTTCGGCTATGCCCACAATGCGATTGTTGTTTCGGGCGATGCCGCCAACACAGTAAACAATCTGAAGTCCATGTCGTCGTTGTTCAAATTTGAAATCATGGGCTGGATGCTGATCCTCCTGTGCGACCTCATAGCCTCTTTCGCCTTGTATGGCTATTTTAAAGATTCCTGTCGGAATGTTGCCCGATGGATGGCAGCCTTTCGTTTGATTTATAGTGGTATTTTGGCTTATGCCATCTATCATCTCATCAGCATCAGTATTGGTGTCGAAGGAATCAATGTGCTTGATAAAACAGTTCAAACAGAGGTGATGAATTCCTTGCATGTCTTTGAAACGGCCTGGTCGATGGGCTTGATCATTTTTGGTTTCCACCTGCTTTTATTAGGCTTTCTCGTTTACAGGTCGGTGAATATTCACCGCTTTTGGGGGCTACTATTAATCATTGCGGCAGCGTCGTATATTCTGATTCACGCAGGCAAAAATTTTGTTCCCGGATCGGAACAGCTCATGGCTGTTGTTGAAATGGTGCTCAGTTTGCCTATGATGGCAGGCGAAGTAGGCTTTGCCCTTTGGTTAATTGTACGGGGTAAGCAGCCGGAAATTGTATTGAAATAAGCTGAAAGAAAAAGCTGACCCCTTATGCATGGCTTGATCTAGCTCCCACTGACAGATAAAAGATGCAGGCAACAGGAAATATTGGGTACAAAAAAGAGACCATCTCTGCTCTCTTTTTTGTACTGGCTCCCCCTAACCGTTGAAAGTTGCAAGCCAAATAACTATTGATTATCGATAATTTCAACAATTTGGGGATACAATTCCGGTATCTTGTTCTTTACGACATCCCAGACAATGCTGTAGTTGATGCCCATGTAATCATGAATAAGCTTATCTCGCATCCCTGCCATATTCTTCCATGTGATAGAACTCCATTTGTATTTTACATCAGCAGGAATCTTTTTAGTTGCTTCTCCAATAACCTCAAGACTTCTTACTATGGCACGTTTTAATGTTTCATCTCTCAAAAAATCATCCTTTGAAACATCCCTATGAATTACGGAAAGAATATAAGAGCACTCATCCCGAATATGTTTGAGGTATTCTAATGGCTCTTTAGACATACTGTACTTCATTTAGTATTTTGGGACCAATGTAGGGGCTTAAACCGTTTTTTGTAACAACATCAACCTTATTTTGTGAAAAAAGCTTTTCTAACAGCTCATAGACTGCCAAGAAATTGTCGTATGTTTCCTTTTCAGGATCAAAGTCAACAAGAATATCAATATCGCTATTTTCCGTCTGTTCATCACGTATGTATGATCCGAACAAACCTACATTGCGAACACCAATTGACGAGAATTGGTATCGATTGGCTTCTAAAGTTTTTAATATGAAGTTCTTTGTTGTCATTTCTACCAACAAATATACGAATCTATTTTTTTGTGAATTGATGCAAAAAGAAAAAGCGTTACACTTTGAAAGTATAACGCTTTTATTTTCCTAGGTGCTCCCCAGGTAGGACTTGAACCTACGACCTACGGATTAACAGTCCGCCGCTCTAACCAACTGAGCTACTAGGGAGTATAATCTCTTGTTTTGAACATGCTCTGTTCTCAAGAGCGATGCAAAAATAGAAAAGGTTTTTTTACTACCAAAAGAAAAAATGAAAAATTATGGATTTCTTTTTTTCTATTTTCTTTAGTGCTTCAAATACAATTTTTTAAACCTTAGGCAATGTATTCAAAGCCTGTGTAGGGAAGCAATACCGCAGGGATCCGGATTCCTTCGGCCGTTTGGTTGTTTTCAAGCAGGGCCGCCAGAATACGGGGCAATGCCAGGGCACTGCCATTGAGCGTATGGGCCAGCTCGGGCTTCTTCATCCCTTTGCCTTTGTATCTGCATTTGAGCCGGTTGGCCTGGAACGATTCAAAGTTCGATACCGAACTCACTTCGAGCCAACGCTCCTGGGCAGCCGAATACACTTCAAAGTCGTAGGTCATGGCCGAGGTAAAGCTGATGTCGCCACCGCAAAGCCTGACGATGCGGTAGGGAAGTTCGAGCTTTTTGATCAGGCCTTCAACATGGGCCACCATGCTGTCGAGTATCTCGTACGAATGATCGGGATGGGCGATTTGAACAATTTCCACCTTATCGAATTGATGCAGACGGTTTAAGCCGCGTACATGAGCGCCCCATGATCCGGCCTCGCGGCGAAAGCAGGGAGTATAAGCCATGTTCTTAACAGGTAGTTCGCTTTCGTCGAGAATCACATCGCGGTAAATATTGGTAACCGGCACCTCGGCAGTAGGAACCAGATAAAGGTTGTCGGCAGTAGCATGGTACATCTGGCCTTCCTTGTCGGGAAGCTGTCCGGTTCCAAAACCTGAATCTTCGTTCACTAAAATGGGAGGCAGCACTTCGTTGAACCCAGCTTTTTCGCCTTCATCGAGAAAGAAGGAGATCAGGGCACGTTGTAGTTTTGCCCCTTTGCCTTTGTATACCGGAAAGCCTGCGCCCGTAAGCTTGGTGCCCATTTCAAAGTCGATGATGTCGTATTTCTGTATCAAATCCCAGTGGGGGAGTTTGTTTTCTCCCAGCTCGGGAAGGGTGCCTCCCGAACGGATTTCCTGGTTGTCGTTTTCGTTGCGACCTTCGGGTACCAGTTCATGTGGTATATTGGGCAGTTGTACCAGCAACTCATTCAATTGGCTGTCGATGCTTGCAAATGAACTGTCGAGCGATTTGATCTCGTCTTTTAGTGCAACAGTTTTCTCTTTGGCAGCATTGGCTTCATCCATCTTTTTATCCTTAAAAAGCTGACCGATCTGTTTCGAAAGGTTATTCATCTCGGCTTTCAACTGGTCGACCTGTGTTTGTGTCGCTTTACGCTGCCTGTCGAGTTCAATGACCTGTGCCACGATCTGGCTGGCATCGAAATGCTTTACTTTCAGGCGTTCAATAACAAAATCGGGATGCTCCTGAATGAATTTCAGTGTTAACATTTTACAGTATTTATTTTGTTTGAGTTGACAAAAATAGCAAAAGCCTTTTCAACACGATGAAAAGCTGCCGATTTTTTCGATGGAATATTCATTAGCTTCCGGCAAGCGAAGGGTTTCCGAATACTCTCTCAAGCAGCTGGTTGACTCTGGCTTCGGCTTTGGTCCTGATTTGTGCTTCCTGTATGGCTACTTTCAGAAAAACACCGTCGAGGGCCTTGCGCGTCACATAAAGATCGAGCCGGGTATCGAGGGTTTGAACCTCGAGTAAGCGGCCTGCCAGTGAAGTGGCAAATTTGTTCCATTGTCCGCTAATTTCGCTCCACGACTGGTTAGCCGAAATTCCGGCAACAATGGGCTTGTCGAGCGAGCGGTTCATGGTGGGCAGATATACCGAAACCAATGAATCGTAGGTTTGCCGGTGCAGGTAGTTGGTGGCTGCATCCTTTTCGCCTGCAAGTATTGAGCGGGCATCGTCGATGCTCATCGAACGGATGGCCTGGTAAAAAACCGGGGCGGCACTCAGGGCTGCGTCTTCGGCCGAACGGTTTACCTGCCTGATCAGTGTTTCTATTTTGCTATCAAGTCCCGGAACCCTGCGGGCATATTTCAGCACTTCGTCGGTTTCGGGCGGAAGATTAATTTTTACCATGCTGTCGAGATAGTAGCCGTTTTCGGCATGGAGCCGGGTAAGGGCGGTGTCAACGCCTACGCGCAGTGCTTCCTTTAGGCCCTGTTTGATTTCTTCGGTGCTCAGTGGCTTGTTTTGAACAGCCAGTTCGCCGGCAGTGCGCAACAGCACATCGCACGAGCTGAGTGTGGTGAGTAAAATGCCCAAAAAGAGTAAATAGTTTTTCCGTATCATGGTAATAAATTTAGTTGTTTGTGAGTTAATATTCTGACCTTGAACTGATGCTGCATGTAGCAGTTGATGTAAATGATCTTACGCCTGGGTAAATTTGAGCATTTCGGCCCAACAACAAAAATTTCTGAACAATTATGTAACAAAAAACATTAAATCACGACTTATGTTAGCATTATTCAAAAACTATTCAAATAATTAAAGAAAGCATACAATGAGTAAATTATTTATTTTCCTGGCGCTTGTACTGGCAGCGCTTATGGCAAAGGCCGGTTTTGCACAGACCGATTTGTCGAAGTCAGTACCCAATGATCCTACGCTCAGAAAAGGAGTACTTGAAAACGGAATGACTTATTACATTAAGCATAATCAGGAACCCAAAGAAAGGGCCAGCTTTTACATCATTCAAAATGTGGGCGCCTTACTCGAAAACGACGATCAGAACGGATTGGCGCACTTCCTGGAGCACATGGCTTTTAACGGAACCCAAAATTTCGAAGGCAAAGGAATACTAAACACGCTTGAAAAACATGGAGTAGCCTTTGGCCGTAACATCAATGCCTATACCTCGTTTAATGAAACGGTGTACAATTTGAGTGATGTGCCTACTACACACGAGGGGCTGGTGGATACCTGCCTGCTGATTTTGCACGACTGGTCAGACCGTCTTTTGCTTACTGAAGAAGAAATTGATCTCGAGCGCGGGGTGATTTCCGAAGAATGGCGCACTCGGCGCAATGCTTCATTCAGGCTGCGCAATCAGTGGTTCCCGGTGGTTTTTAAAGGTTCGCAATGGGCTGTTCGCGATGTAATTGGCGATACCACGGTTATTAAATACCACGAACCGGAAACCCTCCGCTCTTTCTATCACGACTGGTACCGTACCGATTTGCAAGCAATTGCCATTGTGGGCGACATTGATGTCGATCAGGTAGAAGCCAAAGTGAAGGAATTGTTCTCACAAATTGAGGCGGTTGAAAATCCAAAGGAAAGACCTGCGTTTAAAATACCAGAGCACGATGAGACCTATTTCGTACTGGCTACCGACGACGAAGCATCTCAGTCGGGCATCAATATCTATATTTTCGACGAGAACAAAGACGGGCAGCAAAGAACTTATGCTGATTTTCGGGAAGGCTTTGTACGCTCATTGTATAATTCGATGACCAGTCAGCGAATCAGTGAATTGCTGCAAAAGGGAACACCGCCGTTTATCAATGGAAATACCCAGCGCGGTGGTTTTGTGCGCGGTTACGATGCCTACATGATTGGTGCTACCGCCAACAGTGGTGAAGAAGCAAAAGCACTCGAAGCCATCATGATTGAAACGCAAAGGGTGAAGCAACATGGCTTTGTGGAAAGCGAACTCGAAAGAGCGAAAACCAATCTCTTAACCCGGATGGAAAGCCGTTATAAGGAACGTGACAAAATTCGTAACGATCAGTTTTGTCGCGAGTATGCCCAAAATTACCTGACTGCCGATCCGGCTCCGGGTATTGAAGAGGAATTCCGTTTTGCCAATGAAATTCTTCCGACCATCACCGTTGAAGAGGTTTCATCCAAGGCAAAAGAATGGATCACGCCAAAGAACCGTGCCATTGTAATTACGGGCCCCACCGATGCCGAACACCTTACTGAAGCCGAAGCCAAAGCGATCATCAGTAAGGTAGAAACCATGGATGTAGCACCTTATGTCGATGCAGCTTCTGGTAGTTCACTTATTAGCGAAGAACTGAAGGGGTCCGCCATCGTTTCGGAAAAGAAACTAAAAGACTTCGATGCCCTTGAATGGACACTGGCAAACAATACCAAAGTAATTTACCGACACGCCGATTATGAGAAAGACAATGTTTCACTCATGGCCTACAGCAATGGCGGCAGCTCTCTGTGGGACGATGAGTACGTTCCTGATCTCGACATGCTGGGCACCTTTGTTCAGTCCTACGGTGTGGGCGATTATGATGCAGTTACCCTGCAAAAAATGCTGACAGGGAAAAAAGTATCGATGAGTCCGACCCTGGGTTCACTTACCGAGGGATTCAGCGGTTCTTCAACGCCAAAAGATTTTGAAACCATGATGCAGCTGGCCTACCTTTATTTTGAACATCCACGTTTCGATGAGGAAGCACACAATGCTTTGATGTCGCGTTACCTGGCTTATGTAGCCAATATGCAGAAAGATCCCCGAAAAATTATGCAGGATTCGCTGTCGTTCATTTTCAACGATTACCATGCACGCGTAAGACCTTTGAACACAGCTTATCTGAATGACATTCGTTTTGACGACATTCAGAAAATCTACAAGGACCGTATGCAGGATGCAGGCGATTTTACCTGGTTCATTGTTGGTAACATCGATGAGGAAACGGCCAAAGCCATGGCTCAGAAGTACCTGGGTTCGTTAAGCGACAATGAGCGGGAAGAAAATTGGAAAGACCGCGGAGTAAGGGCCCCCGAAGGTAAAGTTGAAAAGGAAATACCGATTGCTTTTACCACCCCCAAATCGAACGTGAATGTGCGTTTTGTGAACGAAGTGGAATATACCCCCGAAAACAAACTTTTACTGCAGGTACTTGAAGGCATTCTCGATTTAAGGTACACCGAAACCATTCGTGAAGAAGAAGGTGGAACCTATGGTGTGGGAATTGGATCGGGTTTAAGTCAATATCCTGTGAGCGAGGGAACAATGCGCATGTTGTTCGATTGTGATCCCAATCGTGCCACCGATTTGAAAGCAATCATTTATCGCGAAATAGATAAAATTAAAGCAGAAGGGCCTTTGGCTGTCGATTTCGACAAGACCGTTAAGAACCTTTTAAAGGACAGAGAACAGTCGCGCGAACACAATCAGTTCTGGATGAATGCACTCTATAATTACTATTATACAGGATATAATCCGGCACTCGATGAAAATTTTGAAACGATTTTAGAGAAGATGAAAGCAGAGGACGTTCAAAAGTTTGCCAGCAAATTCTTTGAAAATGCCGACCTGGTCGATGTCGTTTTTGTACCGAAAAGCGAATAGTTGCTAAAATTGAAAAGTTGGAAAGGCGGTAAAGGTGTAAATCCCTTTACCGCCTTTTTTGTATAAAAAAAACAAACTACGTTACAGTCGCGTATATCAAAAAGAACTATATTTGATCATTGCAGAACAAAAATTTGCCAATGACCCAAATACTGAGATACCTTGTTCTTTTCTGGTTTACAAGTTTTAGCTTAATTGTAGTTGCTCAAAATCCACCGGCATCATCAAAAATAGAAAGACTCAAAATATTTATTGAAGGAAGTGGATATGGAGCTGATCATATCAGGCAAAGCATCAATTTTGTTGATTTTGTCAACGATCCTGCAACAGCCGATGTGCATCTGATTGTGATCAGGGAGGCCACCGGAAGCGGAGGCTACAATTATACGGTGTGGTTCAACAGCCTTCGCTTTGAACAGATCAACGACTTTAATCTTTCGGTCTACACCTTGCCTGACGAAACCATTCACCAAACCCGAAGCTTGTTAACCAATGCCATCGTTAAAGGACTGCTGCCTTTCTTCAACGAGGTAAGTGCTTCTGATAATTATGAGGTGAAAGTAGTTCCAAAACCAACTTCTACCAACAACGAGCTGACTGATCGCTGGCGGAGCTGGGTCTTCCGGCTTTCGACCACCGGTGGATTTGATTATGAAGAAAGCAAAAACGGCTACAACTACACCACGACCCTTAAAGCCGATAAAGTGACCGAGAAGCTGAAGATCAATAACTACGTGTATTTTACCGAAAGGGTAACCAACTACGAAGAGGGAGATTATCAGTACCGATACAACTACAAATACATGTATACCAAGGCGGTTTTTAGCCTGAGCGATCATTGGTCAACCGGCGGAACACTTTACGGTTACCAAAGCAGTTATTACAATACGCGATGGTCGGTATCGTACCTGCATGCAGTTGAGTACAATTTCTTCCCATGGGATGAATCGAACAAAAGGCTGTTGGCGCTGGCCTATTCGGCAGGTTTTGAATCGCTGGGCTATTACGAAAAAACAATCATGGGAAAAATGGACGAGACGCTTCCCATTCATAAAGTCTATCTTACTTCAGAGATAATTCAGCAGTGGGGCGACATTTCGGTGAGCATGATGGGAACCCAGTACCTGCACGATCTGAGTCTTTACAATCTTACGTTTTCAACCGATGTTTCGTTCAGGGTAAGCAAGGGCTTATCGTTTACGGTGCGTCTGACAGCCGAAAGCGTACACAACCAGATTTACATTCCCGAAAGCGCTTACTCGCTGGAAGATATTTTGCTGAACAACTTTGATCTGCCTTCACGCTTTGAGCTCTCGGGCTCGCTTGGTATTAGCTATCGTTTTGGATCGATTTATAACAATGTGGTGAATAAGCGCTTGTAGTTAGATCCGGTATTTTTTCAACTCAAGTGTAACATTTTACTTTGATGGTCGTCATATAGGCCGTTAGCCTAAATGACCATGAAAATACGATTTCTTTTTATTGCTCTTTTTTTCCTGTTTCCCCTTTTGCTTTTATCTCAGGAAGTAGAACGAAAATCACTGACGGCCATTCGCACCAACAGTATCATAACGATTGACGGTTTACTCGACGAAGAAGCGTATGAAGGGGTGGAAACTGCCAGTGATTTCGTTCAGCTGGAGCCCTACAATGGGCAGCCGTCGTACAAAGCAAGCGAAGTGAAAGTGCTCTACGACGACAATGCCCTGTATTTTGCTGCCACTCTATACGATCATCCCGACAGCATTGCATCTTACATTACTACCCGCGACAACATTGGAAGTTCCGATTACTTTGTGGTGATGCTCGATCCCAATAATGAAGGGCTGCTGGCTTACGAGTTCATAGTAACCCCTGCCAACAGTCAAACCGATTTGAAAGGGGTACGAAGCAACAACGGGGACAATGAAGATCCCAGCTGGAACGCCGTTTGGCAAAGTGCAACCCGAATTACCGACGAGGGCTGGACGGCCGAAATCCGCATTCCCTATTCTGCCTTACGATTTGCAGCCGAAGAAAATCCTGTTTGGGGACTTAACTTTTTTCGGCGCATCAGGCGATACAATTCAAACAATTCGTGGAGCTTTGTCAACTTTAAAATCTCAGGATTTCTGCATCAAACGGGACAATTGCATGGATTACAAAACATTAAGCCGCCGGTTCGTTTGTCGGTATCTCCTTACATTGCCGAATATGTTGAAATGAAAACGGGCAGTGAAAAGCCTGATTTCCTGCTGAAAGGCGGGCTCGATTTAAAATATGGTATCAGCGAAAGCCATACCCTCGACATGATGCTGATTCCCGATTTTGGTCAAATTCAGTCCGATGACGAAGAACTGAACCTAAGTCCCTATGAAATTCAGTACGATGAAAAACGACAGTTTTTTAACGAAGGAGGAGAGCTTTTCGGACGTGCCGATCTGTTTTACTCACGGCGCATTGGCGGGCATCCTGTATTTGCAGGCGACGTTGAAGGGCAGCTGAAGGACCACGAAAAAATCAGCTACAATCCGGCCAGTGCCCAAATGATTAATGCAACAAAGATTTCGGGGCGCGGTAAATCGGGCTGGGGTGTTGGCTTCCTCAATGCCATGACCTTGCCGTCATATGCCCGTGTAGAGGATACAATTAGCGGTGGCAGCCGTGAAATAATGACGCAGCCTTTCACCAACTTCAATGTTTCGGTGCTTGAAAAATCGATGAATAACAATTCCTATGTCAGCCTGATCAATACCAACCTGTCGATGGTCGATCATCATTATTCGGCCAATGCCACAGCGACGCAGTTTATGTTGAAAAACAAGAAACAAACCCACCAGTTTTCGGGCGTGGCCGGAATGAGTTATAAGCCAACTGCCGACGATCCTGCCGGCTATGGATATACGCTTGAATTAAGCAAGATCAAGGGAAATTTTCGCTATTCAGCCGAGCGGGGGGTGCTTTCAAATACAATCGACTTTAACGATATGGGCTATATGCAGCGAAATAACATCATCGAACATGAAGTGGAACTGAGCTATCATATTTTTGATCCTTTTTTGATATTCAAAAACTGGAGCAGCCAGGTTTGGTGGGAGAATACCCGGCTTTTTGAACCCCGGCATGCCATTGATTCTGAAGTGAATTTCTGGACCGATGCCACCTTTAAAAACAACTGGTGGATGGGTATGTACTATGGTTATAATTTTGGCAGTCACGATTTTTTCGAGCCCCGCTCTACCAATAATCGTTATTACAAAGGGCCGGCTTTTCATTCAGTCGAAATCAACCTAAACAGCGATCACAACAAAAAGCTGGCCTGGAGTTACAATGGCGGGCTCTATCAAACAGATGAAAAGGGGCGTTGGGGCTCATGGCAGAATACAGGTTTATGGCTCAAAGCATCACAGCGTTTCAACATCAATTATGATTTCTCACTAAGAAATGAAATCAACGCCAAAGGTTATGTTGATGATTTTGGGAATGATTCGATCTACTTTGGTACTTACGACAGGAATACACTGGTAAATACCGTTTCATTAGGCTATGCTTTCAACACCAAAACATCGCTCGATTTTCGCGCACGACATTATTGGTCGAAAGCCGACTATGATGCTCAGTATTATTTATTACAGTCAGACGGTACGCTGCTGGCTGATGACGGGTGTACAACGGCTGCCGATGTCAACTTCAATGCATTCAATATCGACATGATTTTTACCTGGGAGTTTGCACCTGGTAGCGAACTTTCACTGGCATGGAAAAATGCGATTTATACCTCCGAAGATGAAGTGGGTATTTCGGCCGGAGAAAACTGGTCACGACTATTCAATGCCGATAAAATCAATAACCTGTCCCTTAAAATTCTTTATTACATCGACTACGGGACTGTGAAGGGCAAACTGACAGCAGGAAAATAAATTACATCAAATCGTACAGTGCGTCGATCACATTGGCGGCACCGCGTGCAACCACCGAAATGGAGGTGTCGTGCATGTAACAGGGCGAAGTAACCAGTCTGTTTTTACGATCGATAACTATTTCGTCGCCATGGCTTGTGTGGTGTTTGGCTCCCATGCTTTCGATCGCAGCCGCTGTCGATTCATCGCTTCCAATGGTGAGTTGGATATCCCTCAATACTTTGGCTACCAGCGCAGGCGAAATGCACAGGGCGCCAATGGGCAGGCCTGACTTGTGAGCAAGGAGCAGGGCTTTTTCTGCTTCGGGATTCACCAGGCAATCGGGGCCGTCGATTGCGAAAGTGCAGAGATTTTTAGCTACTCCGAATCCGCCTGGCAAAACCAGGGCATCGAACCTGGCTGGATCGAAGTCGTCGAGCCGGGTAACTTTTCCGCGGGCGATGCGTGCCGACTCAATCAGCACATTCCGCTTTTCTGTACTTTCTTCACCAGTGAGGTGATTGATAACATGGTATTGCCAGATGTCGGGGGCAAAGCATTCGTACGACGAGCCACGCTGGTCGATGGCCAGCATGCAGGCTACTGCTTCCTGTATTTCAGATCCATCAAAAACACCGCATCCCGATAAAATAATTGCAAAACGTTTATTCTTCATGACTGGGAATTTTTTCTTTTTTTGATTACCATTTTTCTTCAAATACATTTATTTAAGTATTCCGCTTAAAAACGTTACAACCTGCACCTTATGAGTGCATGCTGCTTATTCAAAGCTACATAAAATTGAAACGAAGTGCAATGCATGCATGATTTCCTTGTCTTTTTGGGTGAATTTCAGTTAGTTGTTTTATTCAACCATCACCCTTGTTGGCATTGAGATTTAAAAGATTTGGCCTGCCTTTTTATAAAAAAAAAAGATATATTTGCCGTTCAGTAAAAAAGCTTCAAAAAGAATTAATAAAATTTAAACAAATGCAGAATAAAGGTGCTGTAAGGCTTTTTGCAATATTGCTGGCCTTGGTATGTGTATACCAACTATCATTTACTTTCAAAGCCCGGCAGGTTGAAAAAGACGCTGCTGAGTATGCCGGAGGAGATCCACAACAGGAACTACATTACCTCGACTCAATAGCAAGTGAAACCGTATATAGTTTTCTGGGAGTACGCGATTATTCTTATCGTGAGGTAAAAGCCCGGGAAATCAATTTAGGTCTCGACCTCAAGGGCGGTATGAACGTAACCCTCGAAATTTCAGTAGTCGATTTGGTAAGGGCCTTATCGAACAACAGTCAGGATTCAACTTTCAATGCCGCTCTTAAGCTGGCTCAGGAATACCAGCAAAACAGTCAGGAAGGTTTTGTAACCCTCTTTGGACAGGCATTCGAGGAAATTGATCCCAATGCCAAGCTGGCTGCCAACTTTCTTACTCCTGAACTGAAAGATCTGATCAACTTCAATTCGACCAATGCCGAAGTACTTGAAGTGATTCGTAATGAAGCCGATGCGGCCATCGATAACACATTCAACATTCTTCGTTCACGTATCGACCGTTTTGGTGTTTCGCAACCCAACATTCAGAAGCTGGCACAGCGAGGCCGTATTCTTGTTGAATTACCCGGTGTAAAGGATAAGGAAAGGGTGCGTAACCTTCTGCAGGGAACTGCATCGCTCGAGTTTTGGACTACCTACGAAAACCAGGAAGTATATCCTTATTTACTCGAAGTAAATGAAGTGTTGAAAGAAAGGCAACAAACTTCGGCCGATGTGAAAGGCGAAGAGGAAGCAGAAGAAACAACACAGGCTGAAGAAACAACCGTAAGCGAGGATGGTGAAGAGAAGTCACTTCTCGATGAGCTGGCTGCCGGCGAAAGTGATAGTTTGTCGCTCGACCAATCGGCCGACATGGCCAAAGACTTTCCTTTGTTTGCCGTTTTAACACCTAATGTAAACAATCAGGGACAACTGTTCCAGGGACCTGCCATCGGTTTTGCTCACTATGCCGATACCGCCAGGGTAAATAATTTCCTCAGCATTCCTCAGGTGCGTTCGCTATTACCACGCGATATGATTTTCCGCTGGACCATGAAGCCCTTTGATGAAGATGAAAACTTTTATCAGTTGATTGCCCTGAAAGTAAGCACCCGCGACGGATCTGCTCCGCTTGATGGTTCAGTGGTTACCGATGCACGTCAGGAATTCGGACAAACTCAGGCCTCGGCCGAAGTAACCATGAACATGAACAGCGAAGGTGCCAAAACCTGGGCCCGTATGACCAAGGACAATGTAGGCCGCTCCATCGCCATCATGCTCGATGCCTATGTTGTATCTTATCCAACCGTACAGACTGAAATTACCGGAGGTCGTTCAAACATAACCGGAAACTTTACGGTAGAAGAGGCAAAAGACCTTGCCAACATGCTCAAGAGTGGTAAGATGCCAGCGAAGGTCGACATCGTTGAAGAATATGTTGTGGGTCCTTCACTCGGAAAACAGTCAATTAGCTCAGGTCTCTGGTCATTCGCCATTGCCTTTGCACTGGTTTTAGCCTACATGATGCTTATTTACAGTTATCATGCCGGAGCTGTTGCCAACGTGGCACTTCTAGCCAACCTGTTTTTCATCATTGGTGTACTTGCGTCGTTTGGCGCTGTACTGACTCTGCCTGGTATTGCTGGTATCGTACTGACCATTGGTATGTCGGTCGATGCCAACGTGCTGATATATGAAAGGGTTCAGGAAGAAGTACGAGCCGGTAAAGGACTGAAGCTCGCCATCAGCGATGGATACAAAAACGCACTTTCGGCCATTATCGATGGTCAGGTAACTACCTTGTTAACCGGTGTGGTACTTTATTTCTTCGGATCGGGACCGATCAAAGGTTTTGCTACTACCCTGATCATTGGTATCATTACTTCACTGTTTAGTGCGATCTTTATTACCCGTTTATTGTTTGAGCAATTCCTCGGAAAAGATAAAAAAATCAAGTTTGCTTCGACCGTCACCAAAGACTGGTTACAGCATACAAAAATCAAATTTCTCGATAAGCGCAAAGTGGCCTATGTAATTTCAGGTATTGCACTGATCGTATCTATCGGATCGATTACCCTGAAAGGATTGGATTATGGTATCGACTTTGAAGGAGGACGTACCTATGTGGTAAGCTTTGATGACGACGTGGAAGTTTCGGAAGTGGCCAGTCAGCTTTCAGTTGTATTTGGAAATGCGCCCGAGGTGAAAACCTTTGGTGGAGCCAACCAGGTGCGTATTACTACCGATTACATGATTGAAAGTCACGATGAGGCTGTCGACAATGAGGTGGAGGCACTGCTGTATGAAGGTTTAAAGCCGATGATTGGAAGCGATGTAAGTAAAGATGAATTTACTGAAAACTACATTCAAAGTTCAACCAAGGTGGGACCAACCATTTCGGATGATATCCGCACCAGTTCGATGATTGCCATCACCCTGGCTTTGCTGATTATCTTCGTATATATTCTTATTCGTTTCCGGAACTGGCAGTATGGTCTTGGAGCCATCGCAGCACTGGCACACGATACCCTCATTGTACTTGGTATTTTCTCGCTTTTAAGTGGTCTGCTGCCTTTCTCGCTCGAAATCGACCAGGCATTTATTGCGGCCATTCTTACCGTACTGGGTTATTCGATTAACGATACCGTGGTGGTATTTGACCGCATCAGGGAGTTTATCGGACTTTATCCAAAACGTTCACGTGAGTTGAATACCAACAATGCACTGAACAGTACGCTGAGACGTACCTTCAGTACTTCACTCTCTACCTTTGTGGTATTGCTTGCCATCTTCATTTTTGGTGGTGAAACCATTCGAGGCTTTACTTTTGCCCTGATGGTTGGTGTGTTGGTGGGTACCTATTCATCATTGTTCATTGCAACACCAATTGCATTCGATACGCAAAGCAAAGCGAAAAAACTGGCTTCAAAAGAAAGTTAATTCGTCTTGTAAACTATACCGAAAACCCTGTTCCGTTCTTTCGGGACAGGGTTTTTTTTAAATGAGCGATGAACATGACAAAGATCGTGCAGTACTTCGCAAATAAATTTTATCTTTTGTAACGATGAAACTAAAGGGAAATCTCATTAAAATGCGGACAGAAGCAGGCCAGCCGGTCGATTATTATCTCCGGCTGACTAATGATGAAGTGTATGTTAATGAGTTGATCGGCAAGAAATTGAGTATTGAGTACACTGGGACAATCCATTGCATAGCATGTGGTCGAAAAACCAATAAATCGTTTCATCAGGGTTTTTGCTTTTCTTGCTTTAAAACGGCACCCGAGGCCGATGAAAGTGTGGTGCGACCTGAGTTGTCGATGGCACAATTTGGTGTTGCACGCGATTTGGCCTGGAGTGAGGAACACGATTTAATCGAGCATTATGTGTACCTGTCGCTCACCAGCGGATTAAAAGTAGGGGTAACCCGGCACCACCAGCTACCAACCCGTTGGATCGACCAGGGTGCATCGCAGGCTATAAAGCTTGCCCTTACACCAAACAGACACATTGCCGGGATTATAGAAAATTACCTGAAACGAAGCATGGCCGATAAAACAAAATGGAAGGACATGCTGATCAGTACCGGTGAAACAACGATTGATCTGCTTGATGAAAAGAAAAAGGCTGCAGCAGTTTTGCATCCCGAATTGCAAAAGTATGTGTTTCCCGGCGACGAAGTTTATAGAATTCAGTATCCAGGAGTCATGCCTGATGAAACACTGCAAACGGTAAGCCTCGATAAGCAAGCGGTACTTGAGGGTACTCTGAGTGCCATTAAAGGGCAATACCTGGTTTTTGATAACGGTGCTGCTTTTAATGTCAGAAAACACAATGGATATGAAATCGTTGTCACTTTTTAAAATAAGTAGTCTCAACGCATATGAACCGTAAGTTACTTTTTTTACTTTTAGAGCTGAAAAGTGAATGTGTAATATAGAAGTACTTGTAAAACATAGCTAAATCATCAAATATGGGAAATACTGATTGGAATAAACTTGGATTTGGATATACCGATACCAATTGTAACATCCGCTGTTATTATAAGAACGGTCAATGGGGCGAATTGGAAGTATCGACCGAAACCACCATTAATCTGCACATGGCAGCTACCTGCCTGCATTATGGACAGGAAGCCTTTGAAGGGCTGAAAGCCTATCGTGGGAAAGATGGAAAAATAAGGGTTTTCAGAATGGATGAAAACGCAAAGCGGATGCAAAGTTCGGCCCGGGGAATATTAATGCCTGAAGTGCCTGAAGAACTTTTTAAGGAAGCCATTGTGAAAGCCATCAAAATGAACAGTGAATTTGTACCACCTGCAGGTGTTGAAGGAGCTTCGCTATACATTCGTCCTTTGTTAATCGGCAGCGGACCGCAAATAGGAGTCAAACCAGCCACCGAGTACATGTTCATGGTTTTTGTAATGCCTGTTGGTCCATATTTTAAAGAAGGATTCCGTCCTACCGACTATGTGATTTATCGTGAATACGACCGTGCCGCGCCACTGGGAACCGGAACGATCAAGGTGGGGGGCAATTATGCTGCCAGTCTGAAAGCCGGCGTAAGGGCGCACAACGAAGGCTATTCAGCCGTTCTTTATCTCGATGCCCGGGAAAAGAAATACATTGATGAGTGTGGACCGGCAAATTTCTTTGGAATAAAAGGAAATACCTATGTAACACCCAAGTCAAAGTCAATTCTCCCATCGATCACCAACAAGAGCCTGCGGCAGTTGGCCGAAGACATGGGAATGAAGGTGGAAGAACGACCGGTAGCAGTGGAAGAACTGGCTGACTTCAGTGAAGCCGGAGCATGCGGAACAGCGGCTGTCATTTCACCCATTCGCAGCATTTACGATGCCGATAGGGACATCAGATACACCTATGGCGACGAACCCGGAGAAGTGAGTGTAAAACTGTATGAAAAGCTGATTGGTATTCAATACGGTGACGAACCCGACGTGCACAACTGGGTGCGCATTATTGAATAAGTGCTTCGATTGCATTTGAATCAGTATAAACAAGGCCTGAAAGAGCAGATCTTTCAGGCCTTGTTGCTTATTGGGCCATTTGTTCCTTTACCCATTGGCTAAGGGCCGGGATGTCCTCAGTAAGCGATGTTGCCGAATAGGTGGCTCCACTGATGGCCTGAATGTCGTGCCCATAGCGAAGTGTTTCTCCTGAGTTACCCTCAAATTGTCGCAGCCATCTTCGGGAGGTCACTCCGGTTCCATGCGACGAATGATAGGCCAGTATCTTTACCTTGCTCACTTCAATTTCTAAATTGTAAAGTACCAGATAGGTAAAGCGTTCGAAACGGCCTTTTGAGCTGGCAAAAACGATCAATCCGAGCTGCTTTCCATCCGATTCAAGCCGGTATAGTTTTTTGTGTTCATCCATTGCCAGTGCCGTATAGCTGAAACTGCTTTTGTCGAATTCCTTTTCCAGAACTTTTTCGGCACGCCGTTGCAAGGCCGGATCGATATCCGGCTGTACGTCGCTGGCTGAAATTGCAGTGAATAATAGGATAGAAAGCAGTAGCAGCATATATTTCTTTAAAACCAGATTCCAATTCCCAGATTCAGCTGACCTTTGCGCTCGTTGTTTGATGCATTTCCGAATAGCTGATAGTCGGCTTTCAAAACGGCACCATTATTTAAGCCCAGCGAAGCACCAAAGGTGATGTCATGACGATTGTAAAGGTCGTTTTTAGTGGTGTTGGCACTTACCGAATGGTGCGTGTCGTACTGTTCGAAGCGCACAAATGGAGTAAGGCTAAGCTCATTTTCTGTGCTCAGATTCATTTTCCAGGCTCCTTCGAGATACCAGCCCAACAGCCCGCTTCCCACATCACTGCCGGTAAAGGCATTGTAGGCTGCAGTATTCGACAGACTGGCAAGAATGTACTGGCCTTTCAGCTGAAGTTGACCGAGGTTATAACGTCCGTCAATCCCAAGCATACTCATGCCGATAATCGATGAATCGGCACGTGCCAGGGCAGCAGCATCGTTTTTATCGATCCCGTTGTATAAGGTGGACTGGCTTTTACCGAAGTAGCCCGAAAGGCCCAGATTCAGCCCGGGAATATGGTTATAGTTGGCCTTAAACGACAGATTGGGTGCACTGATGTACGACTCGGCGCCTTTTTGCCGACCACTTCGCAAGCCGTTGGCACCATTGAATTTTGCACTGCCATTGTAGCCGTTGAAGCCATTCATCAGGTAAAGCTGATAGCTGAGTCCTGCACCGCTTAGATAGCCGTTAAAACCTGCACCAATTTCGCGCCAGGTAGTGGGAACAATGTATTTGTCAACATTGGGTCGCTCTACTCCGTTATAAGTCGGTGGTTCGTGGTATTCATTTACGATACCCATGGGAACCAGCATCAGTCCTCCCCTGAAATTCAACCAGTTGTTGATGCGATGATTTAGCCAGGCTTGTTCAACATACACTTCAACTACATGTTCCAGTTCGAGCTCGGTGATAAATTGTGTTTTATCAGAAAAGTTGTATCCAAAAAGCAAAACCATGCGGTGTACATCCAATTTTCCATTTTGCCTGATGTCAGAACTGAGCGGCTGATTGTAGTCAATTTGTGCATAGCCTCCCAGCGTTACCTTCTGATCTGTTGCAGCAATCATTTTTTGTGAAGCATTCAGATAATCAGTTCCCTGCCCCCAAAGTGACAGCGCAGATATTAACAGTAAAACAACAATATAAATTTTCATCCCCTTTTTAATTTTAATTAATTACAGGGGCAAATTTAGAATAAATTGTTGCTATCCTACCTGGTTTATAGGATAGCAGGGTGGAAATCATAATTAATGATGATCTTTTCTAATATATATAGATAATATAGGCAGCTTGCTTATTCTGTTGGATATCTTTCTTTTAAAACGACCCAGAAATCAGGATCGGGAAGGAGGTTTTCGAAGTATTGGCGACCTTCAATCATTTCCGGTTTCTGAAAATCGGCACTGAGCAACTTAAGAGTACTGTTAGTCCTGCATTTTTGTTTTTCTTCATTGTAGTAATTACGATTTAAAGAAAAATTATTGGGAATTAATCCCTGAGGGGTCATGCGATAAGTTACCACCGCATGGTTTTCAGTTTCATAAATGTTGAAGGGATGTTCGGAGGCGACTGCCCTGCCATGAATGCTTTGCTGCCTGCTGCTGAATTGGAGTTCATGCTTTAGCAGCACCTTTTTACTTTTCGAAATATGAAGCCGGCCGGAATAAGCATCAGCCTGCCAGTTGCCGCTGAATGTCAGTTTGGGCTCACTCAGCTGATAGCCGATAATATAAATTGTATCGTCGGATGCTGGCAGCGTTTCGACCAGTTGCAGATCGAAAGCCGACAAGCGTGAGGTGTCGAGCACATTGTACTGGCAGCGTGCAATATCGAATGAAAGTAGCTCGTCAACGAGGGTCGTTCCGTCAAGAAGGTCTGAAATTTCGAAATTACGACTAACATTCACTATTTTATAGTTGATGGACTGATAAGCATTTTTTCGGTCCCTGTAGGCTGTGTGGTCCGAAAGTTCAACAAGGGCATCCCTACGTTTGATCGCATTGTTCTGCACGAAAAGCTCATTGGAGTAGAGTGCGGTATAGGCATAGGCTTGTGAAACAAATGAAGCCGGAATATTTTCGGCAGCTTCATGTACAATTCGGTAAAGTACCTTCGATTCGGCGCTTACTTCGATATCACCAATTCCGTATGTAAGAGGTTGTAAAACAAGGCGATGTTTTTCATTTTTCAAAAAGTAGGCTACGCCAAGTATCAGGTTTTCATAACCGATGGCTGAAAAATAAAGACGGTCGCTTTGGTAAAGGGGTGGAATTTTCAGCTCAAATTCACCCGCTTCATTGCTTGCAGTTCCGGTACTTGTACCTTCAATTCCAATATTGACAAAACCTATTCCTTCACCACTTACAGCATCGTGCACCGTTCCGCTAATTGTAATGGCTTCCTGTGCCCGGCTGTTCAATACAAAGAGCAGAAACAGGAAGAATAAAATAATTTTATGTGTCATGGTACTTTCTTTTTTGCGATGGTTAAATACAATTCCAGTACTTATATAACGTTACATACTATAGATATTATTTTCTAACTTTGAAAATATTGTTGTTGTCGTTGGTAAACGGCTTAGGGTAATTGAGAACACAAAAACTAAAAACATGAAGTTACAGATTTTTTTAACCCGCCTGCTTCTTTTTGCTGCGATTCTTATCCTCTCGTCTTGTGTAGCGAAGAAGAAATTTGTTGCCATGGAAGCATCACGCAACCGTGCCCAAAGCCGGGTGCTTGAGCTCACACAGCAGTTAAAGCAGTGGGAAGGTGAATTCAACAGTATAAAAAAAGATTTTCACTATAACGATGTACAAAAGCAGTCGGTAATCGATTCATTACAGGCAGAGATCAATGATTTGAATCAAAGCATCAATTCCACAATGCAGAATTCAGAAGATCGTGTGAATACCTTTCAGGTCGAAAAGCGAAGGCTGAATCAAATGTTGGCTGAAAAGGACAGGGAACTCAGCGTAAGACAAAAAGCATTGGATGAAAGCCGTATCCAGCTTGAAGCCCTTAAAGATAAGGTGAATTCACTTAGCACCGACAAGCAAAGTAATGCGCTAAGATTAAACAAACTGGAAGAAGAAAAAGTCGCAGACGAAGCACAGCTTTCGGCACTTAACAAGGAGTTGGATTCGATGAAAAAACAACTTGATGAAGCCCGGCACACCATCGCTTCGCGTAATGAAGAACTGAATGTTTTACGAAACCAGGTCAAGCTTTTGAAGGAAGAACTTGCAAAACCCTGATGATGCTGTTGATAACTCTTTTCTTTGTGCTACGATTAATTTCATAATTTTGAATTGTTTGAAATAATCTACCAGCTACATGAAGAGGTTTTACTGCTTATTGTTACTGCTTACGCTGCTATATTCAGCACGGGGAGCCTCACCCGACAGTTTAATGGCGCTTACCGAACAATACATCGATTCGGTAGCACCAGCCTTGCCAATGGTAGAAGTCTTGTTCGATGAACGCCTTGAAGATCCTTCAATGTGTATCGGGCCTGATAAAACCTATTACATAACGGGTACTTCCGGCGACATCGACGGGGTGCAAAGCGGAATTAAGATTTGGGCCTCGCGCGACATGAAAAACTGGAACCTTATTGGGAGCAATAATGGTTATGTTTGGACTTTCGATGCTGACGGTACTCCCTGGCAGAATGAAATAAGTACCCGTAATGGTTGGAAACAAAGGGGGATAATGGCTCCTTCGCTACATTATCTGAAAAACAATTACTGGATCGTCTATTCCAATTCGAATACAAATACCATTGGAATCTTACGCAGCCTTTCAGGCAGGGCACAGGGGCCGTATACTGAGGCCACTGAAAAGGGACTGGTTGAAGGAAAACATCCTTCGCTTGTAAGCTCGGTCGACAGCACTGTATATTTATTGTGCGACGAAGGCAGGGTATACCAGCTCAATGAGGAGCTCAATGCATTGGTTTCGGAAAGCCCTTCCTATCTTTCAGATGCCAATGGTACGCCGGTCGTGGCGGAAGGTATTAACATTACGCAGGTCGATGACAAATATATTCTCACGGGAAGTTCCCGGCCCGAAAGCGATCCAAACGAGGTGGCATCGGGTGAATGTCTCAACCCCATGCGTGAAGCATCGGCTGCTTTTATTGCAGTGTCTGATCAGTTACTGGCGGGTTATCGCAAAGTAACAAGCATTCCTCATGGAGGTGGAGGTGAGGTATTCAGAGATTTGAACGAGCGCTATTTTCTTCTTTTTTCGGGGAAAGGAAATTTTCAGCCGGTCAATTCGGTCCCTTCGGTCATTTCGTTGAAAGGCAACCCTGATAAGGGTTTTGTCATGAATCATCCCTATCCTTTTTTCCCCGATCATCGCATTCCTGTGGTGTATGTTTCACGCTATGGCAATAATTCAACCGGAACATCGTGGGCCAATGCCTTTACTACCCTGAAAAGGGCTGTTGAGCTGGCTGCAAATGGCTCTCAGATATGGGTGGCAGGTGATCGTTATGAAGGCCCCATAGAATTAAACTTGCGTGAGGGAGTGTATATTTTTGGAGGCTTCAAGGGCAACGAACAATTTTTAAGTGAGAGGGATCCTCAATTGTATCCAACCATCATTGATGGTCGGCGGAATGCAAAGAATGTGATTTCGATTAAATCGAGCCGCTACATCAGAGTTGAAGGGCTTACCATCACCCGGGGAAATGCAAGCGACGGAAGTCAGTTTCAACGCTACGGGGCAGGCATTCATTTGCTGGGCGGAGGAGAAACGGTACGCATTGTGAATTGCATCTTCGAGGACAATCAGGCACAGCTCGACGGCGGTGCTTTTTACGCCTCTATTGGCGCTTCTCCCTTATTGCTCAACTGTACCTTTCGTAACAATGTTTCAAGGCGTAACGGAGGCGCTGTGGCCATTTATTGTAACATGACCAATGGTTATCACTCGCGCCTCTACAATTGCAGTTTCGATGATAATTTTGCCTACGGCAATGGGGGTGCTGTTTTTTTCGATACCAATCGCAGAAATCATGGCGTGTTGGAGCTGGTGAATGCTTTGGTGGTGCGCAACAAAACCCTTGGTCATGCAGGTGCCATTGCGTTAAACGGCAGCGCAGGACTAAGCGTGGTCAATGCCAGCTTTGTACACAATAGTGGGATCAGCAAGGGGCCTGTTCTTGGAAACTTTGGAAGGGTGCCCGCCACAGCCCGTTTGCTTAACTGCATAATGTATGAAAACAATGGAGGTACACTTTTCGAAATTGAGGGTGAAGCCCAGATAAGGGTCAACGAAGCAGGAGACGCGGTGGTGCTAAAACGCTGGGTCGCTTTCGAAAACTGTGTATTTTTTGCGAATGATGTGAATTCGATTGTTACGCGCAACTTTGATCGTAAAAGCTGGCAAACCATCGATGAAGTGAATGCTTCAATTCTGGGAGAAAATTGTGTGGAATATGATCCAAAGCCCATTGATCTGCAAAATGGAAATTACAGAATGCAGGGGCTGCGCTACAATGCCAACATGGGCTCGCCCTGTTATTTCCCTTTCACAATCGATAACCACCGAAGGCAATACTACAATGCTCCCGGATGTTATTGAATTGTTGAATAAAGAGGAGCTAAAAACAAGCAGCAGCTGTTTTCAGACCTTGCATGGGCGTCCTTCCAAATAAATTAGATTAAGCTTTTAAGGCTTCTGCTCCTGCTGTAATCTCAAGAATCTCATTGGTAATGGCATCCTGACGTGCGTTGTTGTAGGTTGTTTTCAGCTGTCTTAGCAGGTCGGTCGCGTTGTCGGTGGCCTGGTGCATGGCCGTCATACGGGCTCCGTGCTCAGCTGCATTCGAATCAAGCAGAATGCGGAAAATTCGCATCCTGAGTGATTGTGGAATAAGTGATGAAAGTATTTCTTCCTGCGATGGTTCAAAAATATAGTCTGAGCTGCTCCTGTCATTTTCATCCAGTTCTGGCTTGTTGACGGGAAGGAAATTCTCGGCCGTGAGTTCCTGTACCGCCGCATTCTTAAATTTATTGTAAACTATATCAATCTGCTGAAATTCACTTTGTGAAAATCCTTGCATCAGCTGGTCGCTGAATGATGAAATTTCATCGTAATTGTGCTCATCAATCAGCTGGTTGGCTTCGTTAAAAATAATGGCATTGCGGATCTTCAATTGTTTTTCAACCTGTCGGCCTATGGGAAGGAACACCACTTTCCCGGCCATTAGCTCGTCGGAATAATTTTTGGTGGCATGCATCAGGGCCATTTTACTAGCATTGGCATTGAATGCACCGCATAGACCTCTGTTGGCCCCAACAACCACAATCAGAACTTTTCCTTTTTCAGGTTTCGAGAAAAATACCGGGTTGAATTCAACCTCTCCCAAACTCAGATGCTGAATGATTTCATGCAATTTTTCATCATAAGGAATGATTTGCATGATTGCATCCTGGGCTTTCTTAAGTTTGGCTGCCGATACCAGTTTCATGGCACTGGTTACCTGGCGGGTATTTTTAACCGAAGTTATTCTGCTGCGTATTTCCTTTAACTGGGCCATTTGATCCTTTTAAATAATGCGCTTCTTATTGATATTTTGCCGAAAGCTCGGCAGCTACTTTTTTGAGTACGTTCTTTATATCGTCGTCAAGCTGGCCTGCTCTGAGCTGGTCGAGTGTATCACGGTGGTTAAGCTCAAGCCGTTCGTGGTATTCTTTTTCAAACTCGTCGAGCTTTTCGAGTGGAATTTCCCTAAGCAGGTCTTCTACACCAAGGATGATAATTGCTACCTGATGCTCAATGCTCATCGGGTGGTATTGCCCCTGTTTCAGAATTTCGGTATTTCGTGCTCCTTTTGCCAATACCCGCTTGGTGGCTGCGTCCAAATCGGATCCAAATTTTGAGAAGGCTTCCAGTTCACGGTACTGTGCCTGATCGAGTTTGAGTGTGCCGGCTACCTTTTTCATCGATTTAATTTGTGCATTACCTCCCACACGCGATACCGAAATACCCACGTTAATTGCGGGGCGGATGCCTGCATTGAACAAGTCGGATTCGAGGAAAATCTGTCCGTCGGTAATTGAAATAACGTTGGTTGGGATGTATGCCGATACGTCGCCTGCCTGGGTTTCAATGATTGGAAGTGCGGTAAGCGAACCGCCACCTTTCACTTTGCCTTTAAGGCTTTCGGGCAGGTCGTTCATTGTCTGTGCAATTTTATCGGAATCGGTGATACGGGCAGCTCTTTCGAGCAGGCGTGAGTGCAGGTAAAACACATCACCGGGATATGCTTCACGGCCTGGTGGGCGACGAAGCAAAAGTGATACCTCGCGGTACGAAACGGCCTGTTTCGACAAATCATCGTAAATGATGAGTGCGTGACGACCGGTATCGCGAAAGAATTCACCGATGGATGCACCGGCATAGGGGGCATAGTATTGTAAGGCTGCAGGTTCGGCCGCTGTGGCCGATACAATGCAGGTGTATTCCATGGCACCGTATTTTTCGAGCGTGTGGGCTATATTGGCAACTGTTGAGCCTTTTTGTCCAACGGCGACATAAATACAGTATACAGGTTCTCCTTTTTCAAAATTTTCTTTCTGGTTGATGATGGTGTCGATGGCAATGGCTGTTTTACCGGTTTGCCGGTCGCCAATAATCAACTCACGCTGACCGCGACCTATCGGGATCATGGCATCGACTGCCTTGAGTCCTGTTTGCAGTGGTTCGGTAACCGGTTGACGGTAAATAACACCAGGTGCTTTGCGTTCAAGGGGCATTTCAATTCGCTCTCCTTCGATGGGGCCTTTCCCGTCGATGGGTTCACCCAGGGTATTGATGACCCTTCCTAACAGTCCGTCGCCTGTCATGATTGAAGCAATTCGTTGCTGGCGTTTTACGATGCCACCTTCACGAATGCCGTCGGAAGTACCCAGTAACACTGCACCTACATTGTCTTCTTCAAGGTTTAGTACAATGCCTGTTGTTCCGTTTGCAAACTCAATCATTTCGTTGGCTTCAACACTGCGTAAGCCGTAAATACGGGCAATTCCATCGCCTACTTCCAATACGGTACCTACCTCTTCCATCGAAGTTTCAGCCGAAAAACCGGCCAATTGTTCCTTAAGAATTGCTGAAATTTCAGCGGGTCGGATATCTGCCATCCCTGTTTATTTTATTTGTAATTGTTTCTGAATTGATTTGATTTTGCTGGCAAGACTGGCATCATACTGCTGCCCGTCGATTGAAAATATAAAACCTCCAATCAGTTCTTCGCTGATGCCGGTTTCCATTTCCAGTTTTTTATCCAGCTGCTTTTCAAATTTTTGTTGGATGCGTTCGATCAACTTTGCATCAAGGGGCATGGCCGAAACGAGTTCAGCCTTTAAAATGCCACGCTTTTTACGCGCCATTTCGATGATATTGCGCGCCAGATCTTTTAGATATTCTTCACGCTTGTTGGAGAAGACCATTTCCAAAAAACGGATGCTTAGTTCATCAAACTGAGGAGCAAAAATTGCTTTGATTTTTTTAAACTTTTCATCTGAACTATCACCCGGGTTCAGCACATAGTCGGCAAAACCCTGATAGCTGGTAAATGCGGTATGTATGATGCGCATGTCACGATCGACAAAATCAATTTTATTTTGTTCTTCGGCCAGTTCGATCAGTGCTTTGGCATAGCGTACGGTTACCCTGTTTCTATCCATTCATTTATCAGTTTAGCTCGATGTCGTTCACCAATTCGTTCACCAGTTTCTCGTGCCTTTTTTTGTCTTCCATATCGGCATGCACTACACGGGTTGCAATATCGACCGAGAGGGTAGCAATCTGGTTTTTCATCTCGGTAAGTGCAGTTTCGCGTTCACGCTGTATGCGCTTGTGTGCTTCGGCGATGATTTTATCGGCTTCACTGCGTGCCTTGTCGTGAGCCGAGGCCACAATTTTTTCACGCTGTTCGATACCTTCTTTCACAATTCGTTCTTTCTCCTGATTGGCAGCAGCGATTATTTTTTCCTGTTCTTCTTTCAGGGTAGCCAGTTTCTTCTCGGCCTGGGCTGCTGATTTCAGGGCTTTCTCAATTGACTTCTCCCGTTCGTCGAGTGCACTCAGAATTGGTTTCCATGCAAATTTTTTCAGAATAAAAAATACGATTCCGAAAATGATGGTCGACCAGATAATGGTTCCTACATGTGGTATCAGAAACATGTCTTGTTTTTTTTGAATTCAAATAAAGAGTGCTGCCAAACGGCAATCCCGTATTGGCAGCACTTGTTTTTACAATACGGCCAACAAAACGCACACGATCACAGCCAGGAAGGCGACCCCTTCGATAAAGGCTGAAACCACGATCAGGTTTGAGCGGATGTCGGCACTGGCTTCGGGCTGGCGAGCAATGGCTTCCATTGCAGCAGCACCAATTTTACCAATTCCGATTGCAGCAGCCAAAGCAGCTAAACCTGCTCCCAAACCTGCGCTTAATTTGCCGAGGGCCAATTGGGCCAATACCATTAAAATTGTCATATTCAATTGTTTTATGGTTAATGTCCGTTATCGGTGGCCATGCCAAAATACATGGCCGATAACAAGGTAAAAATATATGCTTGTATTGCTGATACTAAAATGTCGAGTAGTACCATGAAAATGGAAAATGCAATCGAAATAATTGATGTTCCTGCTCCTACTACGGGACTAAGCACCGTCGACATTAAAAAAATGAGTGCGATGAGCACTGTAATGATCATGTGTCCGGCAAGCATGTTGGCAAACAAACGAATCATCAGTACAATTGGTTTAATAAAAATGCCGGCAAATTCGATTAAAGGCATCAGCGGTACCGGTATTTTCATATAAATGGGTACGTCGGGGTTGACTATATGTCCCCAGTAATGCTTGTTCCCACTAAACGATGTAATAAGAAAAGTAATGGCGGCCAGCACCATGGTTACTGCTATATTTCCTGTAATATTGAAGCCCAGTGGGAGTATGAGTCCGAAAAGATTGGCCAGCAAAACGAAGCTAAAAAGTGTCAGCAAATAGGGAACATAACGTTGGTATTTGGGGCCGGCAAAAGGTTTGGCAATGTCGTCGCGTACAAAAAGCACCAGTGGCTCGACAATGTTTTGGATTCCTTTTGGCGTTTTGAATTGATTGGCTACGGTTTTCCGGGCTCCTTTTATCATTACAAAAATCAGAATAAGGGAGACCATGATGGATCCCAAAACTGTTTTAGTGAGCGATAGGTCGAAAGGTACTATTTCACTTCCATTTTCAAGTTTTTCTACAATCTTTCCTTCGTTTGCACCTTCGGCGGGAATGTAGAAAGGAAAATCATGACCGGGATGGTGGAATTTTGCAGAAGAGAAAAAGTGCCATCCGCTGTGTTTGCTATACAGAATAACCGGAAGAGGAACTGAGTAATGTTTGTCGCCAACAGAAAAGAAATGCCATTCGTAGGAATCGTTGACATGGCCAAAGATGAAATCTACTGTGTTGAATTCTTCATGTCCGTTTTGATCGCCAGCCTCATTTGCGGCAATAAGCGAACAGGGTAGGAAGAAACTCAGGAAAATTGTTGCCAGAATGTAATTAAACCACTTCATAAGCCTTAAAAAGAGGCGTAAAATTAAACATTTTATTTAGATATCTTACAAATAAGAAGTGCAAATAATTGTAAATTATCACACCTTCGATTCGTTGATCAGCTTCATGACCGATTTGACTTCGTAAACGGCATAAGCGACATAAAGAACAAGATAAACGATCAGAAAGTTTACGGCATGTTCTTCGTCGAAGATAATGTACAGTACTCCAAAAATAATGTAGATAAACATTTTCAGGAAGGATAGCATCATAAACTTAAAGCTGAAACGCGATACGTCGTTTCGGGTGATCTTTAACATGTAACGATGCAGTAAAAGGGTTGAGCTGTAGTAAAAGACCAGAACAAAGGGGAATATGATTAAGAAATGCTTCTTAAACAGTGTAAGGAACAAGATAATGCCTACACCCAGTATGATGAGTGTAAATGTTGTGAGCCCCTTCAAAAATTTTGCAAAATTATTATCCATGACCTGTCTGTATTTGCTTTTGATTAGGGGTGATCTACTTACCTGCAATCAATCAAGGACTAAATTATAAAATTTATTTAGTTTTCCCCTCGCTAGTTGAATTCATTTTGCAATTGCCCGAGAACATGGCTCCCGGTTCTATCATCAGCTGCTTAGTGATAATTTCACCGGTAAAACGAGAGCTTGCTTTTAAGCTAAGAAGTTCACTTACATTTATTTTTCCTTCAATGCTTCCTTCAACTTCGGCTGTTTTGCATGTAATTTCTCCATTGATGTTGCCTTTGGGGCCTACAATAAGCCTGCCGCTTGTTGTCAGATTTCCTTTTAATAATCCGTCGATACGGATGTCTGATTCTGTACGAACATTGCCTTCGAGGTGGGTTGTTGATGCAATGAGGTTAACGGTACCAATGCTGTTTTCGACTTGCTTTGCCATGTTGTTTTTATTGTGGTAAGCAAATGTAATAAAATATGATGATCTGCTCAACCTGAGGTGTGACAATTGTAAAAGTACGGATACAAAAAAAATCCCGCATTCACGGGATTTGTTTTAATAAAGTTCTTTATAACTGTTGTTTATACAGTAACTTCTTTCTCAATTGCTAATTTTCCCCTGTAATATCCACACTCTCCACAAACGGTGTGATATTTTACAGCTGCTCCGCAATTTGAGCAGGTCGACAGGGTGGCAGGAGTTGCTTTATAGTGAGTCCTGCGCTTGTCTCTTCTCGATTTCGAAGTTTTGTGCTTTGGATGTGCCATTTTCTTCTCTACTTTTGCTTGTTATCTAATAATTTCTTTAATTCATTCCATCGGTCGTCTGTTTCCTGAGTTTCCTCTGTTTCCGGAACATCATCCCCGACGATCAGGTATTCATTCAGTTTGTCTACCATTCCGGGATTACAGGTGCTGTTTCCGTATTCATCATCGGGGTGCACATGTTTAATTGGTAATCCCAAAATTACAAGTTCGTAAAGAAAGTGAGCAACATTGATCTGGTACTCGTCGAAAGGAAGGACCACCACATCATCGCTCATTTCTTCTGCTTCACTGCCAAATTTAATGTACAAACTACTGCTGTTTTTTACTTTTTGCAGGTAGTTGTCAAGGCAGCGGTCGCACTCCAGTTCTGCTTTTCCTTTCACAGCCATTTTCAAAATCATCAGGCTTGCCTGACGTTTTAGGGTTACTTTTGCTTTAAAATTACCCTTTTGAACAATGCTGTTTTCGAACTTTTCAAAGAACTGATCATCCAATTCGAATTCAAAATGATGATCACCTTCTTTCAATCCTTTAAAGGCAATGTTGTATTTTGAGAGTGTCTTCATGCTGTTGCTGCTTTAAAAAATGCCTTAGTAGACTCTGGTCTAGTTTGTTGGCATTGTGTTCGTATTCATTTTAAACAGTTATTGCACTTTAAGCCACCTTTTAACAGCCCTTAAAAAAGTGCTGCAAAATTATAAAAAAATACCAAACCATTAAATATTTGGGATTTTTTTTAAGATCGACATTTTCAATGTGTTCTAAGTTGCTCTATTATTTTTGCTTTTTCTTCCTTCTCATGATTATGAAAAGTACCATCGATGCAATGGCTCCGGCAAAAAGTAATGATACAACAACAAGACCAATGACAATGGCAATGTATTTCCATCTTTCAATGTAAGGCAAAGTAGCTTTGGTGAGATAAATGTAGATCACAAATACCTCACACAGTGCGGTTATGATCAGCGAAGTGACGTTAAGCTGATACAGGGTTTTTACATCGAGGTGTTGGAAAGGATTCTTCATTTTAACACATTGATTTTCGGACGAAAATAACTTATTTTTTCAGAATTATCCTGAAAGTCGTTCCTTTTTTCAATTCTGAATTCTTCAGGAAAATTTTACCGCTGTGATAGTTCTCGATAATTCGCTTCGACAAGGTCAGCCCCAGTCCCCACCCTCTTTTTTTTGTGGTAAATCCGGGATTAAAGATGGTCTTGTATTTCGATTTGGCAATGCCTTTGCCATTGTCGCTGATGTCGATGATGATTTCTTTTTCTTTTTCCTGTAAATCAAAAACGATTAAACCCTGGTTGCTGCCGATGGCATCGACTGCATTGCGTACCAGGTTTTCGATTACCCAGCTAAAAAGTGCTGATGAAAGGGGTAGAAAAAGTGTTTGCTGTTCGGTGAAATTGTATTCGAAACGAATTTTCTTTGATACCCTGGCGCTTAGGTACGAAATGCTTCCCAGCAGGTGTTCGTAAATGTTCTCGGGATAAAGTTCGGGTTTCGATCCAATCTTTGAAAAACGTTCGGTTATTTTCTCGAGTCGCTCGGTGTCTTTGTTTAATTCAGTTATGATTTGTTGGTTAATTTCTTCCTCTTTCAATAACTCAACCCAGGCCATGAGTGATGAAATTGGGGTTCCCAGCTGGTGGGCCGTTTCTTTGGCCATGCCAATCCAAACCAGGTTTTGTTCGGCATTACGGGCCGAACTGAAGGCGACATAAGCCAAGGTGATGAACAGCATGATCACTCCAAGCTGAAAAATAGGGTAGTAGCGCAGCTTAACCTGTAACGATGACTCTTTGTAGTAGAGGTATTGTTTTTCTTCTTCACCCAAAGGAATAACAATTGGCTGGCGTTTGGCTTTCATTTTTTCCAATTCGCGGGTCAGCACCTTATCACGATTTTTAGCCTGGTATTTTATGTTGCGGTCGGTATTGATCTGGCCGTTATCGTCGACGAGAATAATGGGGATGGTCGTATTGGTACTTAATATCTGATTCAGAAAAAGGTTGACATCACTGCCCAGGTTGTCGTGGGTAACCAGCAGACGGATGGCCTCGGCCCAGCGTTCAACCTTCGCCCGTTCTTCATTCGAGGTTTGTTTGACAAGGGTGTTGGTGTACAGTAACGATCCGATGCCGATGATGATGGCACTCAGAAACAGAATCTGTTTCCAACGACGTTTTTTGTAGTAGATGTCCATTGCGTAACCGTTTGTATTTTAGTGATCAAACGTATGCTGCTGCTATAAATTGTGCTTATCGCCTTCATGCTGTCAGAAAAATTGGTCTAAGAAAGTCTTGAAAAGAATAATCAGCTGGTCTGATCAAGCATTCTTCTAATGGTAGCTTCTATTCCTTCAGCATCAAAGCCACATTCGCGGTAGAGTTCTTCCGGCTTTCCATGTTCAATAAAATAATCGGGAATGCCCATGCTTTCTATCTTCGCATGATAGTTGTTCTGATTCATGAACTCGAGCACGCTTGATGCCAGTCCGCCTTTCAAACTGCCGTCTTCAACGGTAATAATCTGCTTATAAGTTGAAAATACCTCATGTAGCAGTCGCTGGTCGATGGGTTTGAGAAACCTGATGTCGTAGTGGGCAACTGCATCTTCGTCGCCCAGGTTTTTAAGTGCTTCCTGAACAAAATTGCCGGTGTGTCCAATCGAAATGACGGCAATCTGTTTTCCATCCCTGAGTTTGCGTCCTTTTCCGGTTTCAACGGTTTCGAAAGGAGTTCTCCAGTTTTTCATCACACCGTTTCCACGGGGGTAGCGAATGGCATAAGGCCCCTGGGGATCATGCTGTACCGTGTAAAGCATGTTGCGCATTTCCTGTTCGTTCATAGGGGCGGCAATGATGATGTTGGGCACACAATTGAGGAAGGCGAGATCGAATACGCCGTGGTGTGTGGCTCCGTCGGCACCAACCAGTCCGCCACGGTCGAGACACAGCACCACATTCAGTTTTTGGATGGCCAGGTCGTGAATAATCTGGTCGTAGGCCCGCTGTGAAAAAGAGGAATAGATATTACAAAAAGGAAGCATTCCGGTTTTAGCAAGACCGCAGGCAAAGGTTACGGCATGTTGTTCGGCAATACCCACATCAAATACACGATGCGGAAATTCTTTCTGCATGATGCTTAGCGAACTTCCGGTAAGCATGGCAGGGGTAATGCCTACAATTTTATCATTTGACCTGGCCAGCTCAAGCAGCGTTTCACCAAACACCTGCTGATAAAGCGGGGGTTCATTTCCATTGGGTGTATGCAGCTGACGACCAGTAAGCTTGTCGAACCTGCCGGGTGCATGAAAAAGGGTTTGGTTGTTCTCGGCCGGTGAATAGCCCTTGCCTTTTTTGGTGATGATGTGGAGTAATTTGGGGCCGGGTATCTTCTTTAGCTGGCTCAGTAACTGCACCAGCAATTCAACATCGTGCCCGTCGACAGGTCCAAAATATCGAATGTTAAGCGACTCGAAAAGATTGCTTTCCTTGAAGAAAAATGACTTGGTTGAGTGTTCTATCTTTTGTACTGCTTTTCTTGTTTTTCGGCCTACACGTTTAAAGGCACCCAAAAAATTCCACACTACTTCTTTCAACCTGTTATAGGTGTCGGAAGCCGAAATTTGGATAAGGTATTTGTTTAAGCCACCCACATTGGGGTCGATGGCCATGTTGTTGTCGTTGAGTATGATGAGAATGTCGGGATTGTTTTCGCTGGCATTGTTCAGTGCTTCGAAAGCCATGCCTCCGGTAAGTGCTCCATCGCCTATAATGGCAACAACGCTGTTTTCTTCACCTTTAAGATTGGCCCCCATGGCCATGCCTATGGCAGCCGAAATAGAGGTGGATGAATGTCCTACTCCAAATACATCGTAATCGCTTTCATTCGGATTGGGAAAGCCGCTTATCCCTTTGTATTGCCGCAAACTGCGGAACAGATCGCGTCGGCCCGTGAGAATTTTATGACCATAGGCCTGATGTCCAACATCCCAAATGAGTTTGTCGACCGGCGTATTAAAAACATAATGCAATGCAACTGTAAGTTCAACCACACCCAAACTTGCACCAAAATGCCCGGGGGTTTCTGAAAGTATGTCGATCAGAAAACAACGCAATTGTTCACATACTTCTTCAAGCTGTTCAGCATTAAGTTTTCTTAAATCGGAAGGATCATTAATTTGATATAGTAATTTAAACCGTTCGTCTGCCATAGTTACTCAATATCGGGTCGCAAATATACAATAATACGTATTTTTAGCTGAACCTGCCTGTTCATATTAGCGGATAAAAAATGAAAAAATGTTTTCATCTTGTGTTTACACGAAATAAATTTGCAAATTACGCAGTTTTATAAGAAAAACCTTGATATTACTTAGTAGCAAAAAACAAACAGTATGAGAACAAAGATAATTATTTCGACCCTGATGCTTTTGGGGGTATTTTATTCATGTGTGCCGTTAAAACAGCTGGATGAGAATAAGAAATATGCCGAAAGCCTGCAGGACAGCAACGAGCTGTTAAAGGAACAAAACCGTGAGCTAACTGTTGAAAACCGCGAACTCGACGCACAGGTGATGAATTTGCAAAAACGTTTTCAGGAGTTGGAAAAGCGGGCTGAAATGCTTAAGGAAAAGGCAAATGATCTGGAATATAATAATCAACAGTTGTCACGTAACGAGGCAGAACTTGAAAAACAAATTGAGCTGCTAAAAGCCGGTAGTTCGGATGAAATATCCAGTTTGCTAAGCGAATTACAGAAAATGCAGGAAGATCTTCAGGAAAGAGAAGATCGTGTTAAGCAGGCCGAGAAATTACTTGCGCAGCAACAGCAAAGGTTGCATGATGCCGAAGAAGCCCTGACGCAAAAAGAAAAGGAGCTGGCCATGCAGCAGGCGCGATTGATGGAATTGCAGGATGCGCTTGACCGTCAGAAAAGTGCAGTGAACGATTTAAAGGAAAAACTGAACAATGCCCTGAGAGGTTTTTACGATCAGGGGCTTTCGGTTTACGAGAAAAATGGAAAGGTATATGTTTCGCTGGAAGAGAACCTGATGTTTAAAACCGGCAGTTATTCAGTTGACCCTGAAGGGCAGAAAGCACTCGAAAGTCTGGGTGAGGTATTGGCCAATAATCCAGGAATCAACATCATGGTTGAAGGGCACACCGATAACGTTCCACTGAACGGAGCTGGTCAGGTGAAGGACAACTGGGATCTGAGTGTAATGAGAGCTACCGCTGTGACCAAAATAATTCTGCGAAATCCATCGATCCATCCGCAACGAATTACTGCAGCCGGACGAAGCGAATTTGTTCCGCTCGATGAAGCCAATACCCCCGACGCCCGAAGAAAGAACCGTCGGACCGAAATCATTCTTACCCCCGATTTGAGCGAAGTATTGGAAATAATACAGTCGAACTAAAACCCATACAAGGTAAGGGCAGCACCACAAGAAACAACAGAGTTCTTGTGCTGCTGTTTTTTATTCAACATAGTAGTTGTATAAGTAGCCATCGGGACTCCCAACCAGCAGATTAAAATTGCTGAGTTCCTCACTGATAAATCCAATACTGAATTCGGTGCATCCCTCCAGCGGAAATCCCGGGTGATTGTTACCCTTGGCATCGATCAGATAAATTTTATTGGCACTTTTACTGGTCAACCCTATCTTCTTTTGATTGCGGGAGAAAGTATAGATATTGGGTTGGTGTGACAAGGTGTTTTCGAAAGTCTTGTTTAGTAAGGTACTTCCGCTGGCTTCTATTATTTTTAGTTGTTTGTCGCTTACAAAGATGTATTCCGATACATTGTCGGAATCAATATCACTGAGTGTAAAGTAATGTTTTTGATTTCCAATGCCTGTTTCAAGTACTTTGTGCGTACCGTCGAAATAAGTATAATGTATGCGACCTTCGGTATCGGTTGTCACCATTCGGGGTTCATGGGTATTGGTTCTTTCCTCCAGATAAATGGTATTGCCTGAGTGGGCATAAACTTCGTTTGTTTGAACTCTGACCGTTCCTACCCGATGTAAAACATAATCCTTCATTCGGTCGCTTGCAACAAGGTAATCTTTTCCATCGACCCTAAAATGCTGTACCGGATGTTTTACTTCATGATCGGTGGTAAAAAGGTTCCAGCCTTCGAGTAGTTTGCCGTTGATGTCGTAGGCGTAGATCTTACGGTCGGTGCAGGCTACAAAGAAGCGATAGTCCTTGTTATTGTCATAATCGAAGATGGAAACTCCGTTACTTGCTTTTGCCCTGAAGTTAAGTGGAAAGTTCTTCACATTATTCCCGTTGCGGTCAATCAGGTAGAGTTTGTTTTCGGTATTAAAAAGATATTGTAATTTGCCATTGTTGAAGTAATCGATTTGATGTACTTCGCCCATGATCGGAGCATCGAGTCGTAATTTCCATAGGATGCGTCCAACATTGTTTATCAGGTAGAAATTGTTTTCATGATCCTGAATAACAATTTCTTTATTCAGTCGGTCGTAATGATTAAGCACAAAGCGGGGTTTGAAATCAAACGAAGCTTCGAGATGGCTTTGCCATATGGTTTGTGGTTTGGCTTTTATTTCCTCGCTGAAAGTTATGCAACTGTTGTTATATACCATGTTGTTGGCCGACATAAGCTGCCATGCGAAAAATCTGAACTTGCGAAGATGGTCATTGGCTGTAAGTTGCCCGGCAAGTTCGCTGTTGAACAGAAGCCCGGCTATCGGGAGCGAAATGGAGGTATTTGAAAAGAATTGTACATTGCTTCGGCCATTCAGATTCGATTTGAACTTGTTGAAATCGATGTTCGACGAAAGGGTTTCACCCAAAACATTGGAATGGACAGCTTTGGCTACCGTGCGGAAGGAATCTCCAAAAATGAGATAGTTGTCATATACGGTAAACCATTCGGCCTTAATTCCGGCATACAATTTACCAAACAACAATTCAGGAAGCCCGGGATAGGGAAAACGATGGATGCTGAAACTGGTTTGGTTATCAATGCTGTAGCTTTGCTCCCAGTTTTGACTACCCTTGCCTTTTGATTTGAGATAACTTTGTTGAAATTCGAGCACCTGGGTGAAGGCAGTGCTGCCACTTTTGGTCTTCACTGCCCAGATTCTCCCGTTAGTTGGTGCCGACTGATCAACATTGATAGCTGCCATGGCGGTCTCTTCGTCTATAAATGATGCAAAAAGTTCCTGGATGACTGTTCCTGTTTCTTTTTGAATATTTAAAAGTTGGTCCTGTCTTTGAAAATAGAGATTGTGTTTCTTTAAATAATCTTCATATTTATTGAAGAAGGATGAAATATCAGAAAGGCTTATGGAAATGAAGAAGGCTGAAGAAGCAGGGAGTACCTCGTCGATTCGGCTTTGTACAGCCTGCTGGTGCTGAAGTATTTCGCTGAAGTAATCATTTTCGTTGTCGCCAAGAGTAAATCCGCTCATCATTATCTTTTCATCATCCAGTTGAATGTCGATTTCGGATAATGCAGCATAACGGCTCAAAAGGTCGGTTTTTGAAGCAATCGATTTTGAAAAGAAGCGGGTTGCTAATTGCTTTGTATGCTGATGATTGATGAAGGTGTTGATGTCGGCTTGCTGACCAATCGTCTTCAGCAGTGGCTGTAACGCATCGCTGTAGGCGCTATGGTCGGCATTGAGCTGTCTGATGGACTCCTCGATTAACAATGACCGATCGCTCAGCATGATTATTCCTTTGTGTAAAGCAGTGTAAAAGGTAAAACCAGCCGTCGTGATTTCGTACAGCGCTACTTTGTTGTATTTGTTGGCAAGCAGCTGGCTTTGATGGTCGTTTTTAATGCTGTTCAACAGTTTTTGATACTGATCGCTATCATCGTTGTTTTTAACTGCCCGGAGAACAAGTGCGTTGATCTGCTCACGACCGCTGTGATTCAGTGATACAATTACTTCGTTTCCTTTGAGCACCTTGTAAAACACAGGTTGGTCCTTAGCCAAAGCGTTGATTTTATGAAGCATTGCAAAGATTGAGGCTTCACGTGTACTGTCATGCAGGGTTTGAATCATCTTATTGGTATTGAAATGTTCAATAAAATCGACTGGTTTGTTGATTTTAAATACCAAAGGTGACGATTGAGGAATTGCTTTGAAAACATTGGTATTACCAATGCTTTCACGGGGTTTAAGAAAGCCCCACCAAAGTACAGCAAGTACTAAAACAACAATTGACCCGATGATGTAAATTGTACGCTTCGACATGGCATGATAGTTTGTATAAATTTAACTGAACGTTGAAAAATTACTCATTCTTAAAATTATCCCTGTAAAAAGGCAGCCGCTCCTGACGTTCTTTTTTTGAGCTCTGCTGATGAAATTTTGAGTAATACGAACGATAGCGGTTCGAGAACCAGGGCATGTGTTCTCTCCGCTTTTGTTTATGCGTATCAAAGTTAAAAAAGTATGTCAAACCAAACAGAAATTTTGCCGTCATATCGTAAACCCTGATGCGGTATTCATTAGTCATGTTATCGGGCACATCAGGACTTAATTCCCGGTTGTAATTATGAATACCATCGAGATTATCGGCACCAATCAACTGAAGGCTGGTTTCGGCCGAAATGAATAATCGTTCGCTTAACTGATAATTTAGTCCGAAAGCAGGACTGAAAAAGTTGTGCGTGTCTTTTCCTGTATTTGGATAGCGTCCCTTTAAATAAAGAGGATGCGTCAGGCCGGTGAATTCATAGCTGGCAAAATCCTTGAATCCCAGTTCCGATGAAGGGAAGGCCAGACCAATTCCCAATTTGAGGTAGATATTCATCTTTAAGTATCCTTTGGACCATGAACTGAAATTGATGAAATTGTATTTGAGAAAGAGGGTAAAGTTGGTCAGGTCTGAGTCGTAGTAAATGGGGTAGGGTTTGAAATCGACATTTTCGTTGTTAAAATCATTGTGGAGCATCAGCCAGTTAACATTCGCTGAGTTATCCTTAAAACCTTTGTAGTTTGAAACACCGAACTCCATGCCAATGTCGAGACCATCCCAAACCATTTTTGCAATTTGGAGGTTGATACCCCAATCGGACATATTATTCATGTCATTACTCGACCCACTGAAGTCGATGTTGACTTCATTGAGCAGAGCGGTGCGTCCTACCTGAAAAGTGACGTTCCAGTTGGTTTCAAAGTTGTTATCGTCGGCAACCCAGCCCTGTGCCAACAAATTTGTATTCACCCCCCAAAATAATAATATCCCTAATAAAAGTTGCCTCAAGTTGCTATCGTTGCTATGTATTTAACCCAATTGGCAATAATTGACGACGGTCGGAAAACAGTTCTCCCCTCTATTAACCCCCGCAGTCGGTATTTTATTGTCTTCGTACTTCCGAAGCGTCAACAAGCTTATACAATTTGTCTGCTCGTCTGATTTTTTCGCCTACAAGTATAGAACATTTAGCCCCTTTGGGCGCTGTGTCGACTTTTTGAAGGTCGACCCTGATTTCGTTTACCACTGTTTCGATCACACCGGTAGTTGGGCCGGTAATCATAATTTTGTCACCAATACTAATTTTTTGGGTTTCAATTTTAAATTCACCCACTTTAATGTTTGCGAAGTAGTTGAGGCTTTTCCCAATGTATATTTTGCGTTTCGAAGCCTGCGATCCATAGTTTTTACTCCATTCACCCAGTCTTTGTCCAAGGTAATACCCATCCCAGAAACCACGGTTAAAGACCGTTGCAAGCCGCTGGTCCCAATCTGCAATTTTTTCATCGTTAAATGTACCTTGCAGATAGGCTTCGGCAGCTTCGCGGTAGCACGAAACCACTGTTTTAACATATTCGGGAGCCCTGGCTCTTCCTTCTATTTTTAATACGCTCACTCCTGCATCCAGTATTTTGTTCAGGAAATGTATTGTTTTCAGATCCTTGGGCGACATCATGTATTCATGGTCGATCTCTATTTCCTTCCCGGTTTCCTTATCGGTAACAATATAGGCCCTGCGACACACCTGCATGCAGCTGCCACGGTTGGCCGATGAATTCATTTCGTGCAGGCTGAGATAGCATTTGCCTGAAGTGGCCATGCATAGTGCGCCATGTACAAACATTTCAAGTTGAACCAGTTTGCCCGATGGCCCGGTTATGTTTTGTTCTTTTATTTGACGGCTTATTTCCCAAACTCTTCCAATGTTCATTTCGCGGGCGAGCACAATGACGTCGGCAAACTGTGCATAAAACTTCAGCGCCTCAAAGTTGGTGACATTGAGTTGAGTTGAAATGTGTATTTCGATACCAATGCGCTGTGCAGTCATGATGGCAGCCATGTCGGATGCAATGATGGCTGAAACGCCTGCGTTTTTTGCAGCCCGGATTACTTCTTCGAGTTTTCCAAGCTCATTATCGAAAATGACGGTATTAACGGTGAGGTACGATTTAACCTTGTTTTCTTTGGCTATCGATGCAATTTTTTCCAAATCGACAAGGGTGAAATTATTTGATGAACGGGCCCTCATATTGAGCTGTTCAACACCAAAATATACTGATCCGGCACCTGCCTGAATGGCAGCTCTTAAAGATTCATAGGAGCCGACAGGGGCCATTATTTCAATTTCTCTATTCTCCATCCACATTAAAATTTGGGTCAAAAATATACATTTTATCCCTTTAATAACTGATCGTTATCCATAATTTGAAAAAAGCGATTGGCGGGTAGGAAGAGGATGGGATTTATAGATAAAAAAACCAGCCGAAGCTGGTTTTTATTATTTCTTTCCTAGTTTCTTAATGTATTGTTCAAGCGCCATGGTCATTGATGGTGCTTGCGGGTTAGGTGCCTGAATGTCAAGTCGTAATCCTGCTTCTTTTACTGCCTGGGCGGTTGATGGCCCGAAAGAGGCAATTTTGGTGTCGTTTTGTTGAAATTCGGGAAAGTTCTTAATCAGTGATTTAATTCCCGAAGGACTGTAAAACACTAAGATGTCATAGTTCACATCTTTCAAATCGGAAAGATCGCTGCTAACCGTTTTGTAAAGGATGGCTTTGGTGTACGATACCTTCGCTTCATCAAGCAGTTTCGGAATTTCAGGCTTATGAATGTGTGATAAGGGTACCAGGTACTTTTCGTCGTTGTGTTTTTTTATTATTTCAACAAGTTCGGAAAATTTACCGTCACCATAGAAGATTTTTCTTTTACGGTACACAATGTATTTTTGCAGGTAGAAAGCAGTGGCTTCCGAAATGCAAAAATATTTAAAAGAGTCAGGTACCGTAATCCGCAACTCGTTGCAGATCCTGAAAAAATGGTCAATAGCCGTACGGCTGGTAAAAATTACCGCCGAATGGTCGAGGATATTCACCCTGTTTTGTCTGAACTCTTTTGAAGAAACCTCTTCGACCTGAATAAAAGGCCTGAAATCGACCTTTACATTGTTTCGTTCGGCAAATTCAAAATAGGGTGAGCGAGCCGAAGTCGGCTCTGGTTGGGACACTAGTATTCTCTTGATTTTCAAAACCTAATACTTTAGAAGGTTCTACATATTTCTATTCTCGCCACAAAATCCTCCACACTAGCAAAAGGGGTAAAATTTCGAGGGTACAAAGGTATAAAATCAAATAGTAAATAGAAAAATCTTTTTTTACTAATATATTTAATCCTCTAAACAGGCTGATGGCGCTGAATAAGAGTACAATTGCAAAGCCTAAAACGAACAGTGTATTTAACAGTATGCCTTCTGAAAGGAAGAGCAGAACCGCAAGTGGAAGCATAAAAATACCAATAATTCGGTGACCCGAGTCGACATTGAAAAGGTATTCATTTATCTCCTGTTCGTTTTTAAAAAGAAATCCGCTCAGTTCGTACAGCACCGTTTTTATATTAATAAAAGCGTAAAGCAAGGTAAGGTTGAGAAGAAAGAGCAATAAGCCGGGATAGGTTTCCAGGTGAAAAAAGTGAATTTCTACCTGGTATAAAAACAATGAACTTGCCAGAAAAAATAACAAATTGAGACGAAATGAGGGATGAATAATATTGGCTGCCTTTTCACGATAAAGCCTGTTGGCTGTCTGATAATTTATTCCTGACTGTACAAGCGAGAGCAGATATTTTCCCGATGTGGTTCTAACCCAGGCTAACAATGCCATCATCACAACGAAAATAAGAACTGCCCAGTTGGCAACATATGGTTTTTTAGGAAGTGCACTAAGCGGTACACCGGATTCGAAATGAAGTATTTGCAGGTTTGCCAGCGTGTCAGGCAAACTATTGATGGTCACCACTGAATCAGATAAATTGAAATCGAGAGGCAGCATATATTAAAATTTGAGATCAAAGATAACATTAATTTTGATCGAAATATAAAATGCTGTGATCATCGACCGACGGTAATTGGGTGAGATTTGCAAGAATTTATTTGGGTAGCGACTCGTTTTAGTTAAGGTGCCTGCGTTCGAAGCAGCTCATATTTTCATATTGTTCCATTAACATGCTTAGCCTTTTGGCTTCATCATATTCTGGTGAGCCAGGATTTGCATCACAAATCTCGAGAAAGCGGATGATGGCTTTCCGATATTCATCTTCTGTTAGAATTCTTTCCTGCATATAAAAATAAGTCATGCTAATGAGCTTCAAGCCAGTTATTACCACTATCCATCTCTACTGTGAGGGGTACCTCAAGCTGAATGGCATTTTCCATTTCTGTTTTTACAATGGCTTTAACTGTTTCAAGTTCGTTTGTAAAAACATCAAAATTTAATTCATCGTGCACCTGGATAATCATCCTTGACTGTAGCTGCTTTTCTCTAAATCTTTTGTCAATGTTGATCATGGCAACTTTTATGATGTCGGCAGCAGAACCCTGAATAGGTGCATTGATTGCGTTTCGTTCGGCAACACCTCGTACAACTGAGTTGGCCGAGTTAATATCTAGTAAGTAACGTTTACGGCCAAACAAAGTTTTTACAAATCCCTTTTTACGTGCAATTTCAATGCTTTTATCCATGTAGGCTTTTACAGCAGGAAAGGCTTCAAAGTAACCATCAATGATCTCCTTTGCTTCGCTGCGGCTGATGTTAAGCCGCTGGGCAAGTCCAAAGGCCGAAATGCCGTAAATGATGCCAAAATTGGCAGTTTTAGCTTTTCTGCGCATGTCGGGTGTCAGTTCTTCGAGCGGGAGCTTAAAAATTTTTGAGGCAGTAATGGAGTGAATGTCAAGCTTGTTGGCAAAGGCTTCGATCATTTTCTCATCTTCACTAAGGGCGGCCATAATCCGCAATTCAATCTGAGAATAGTCGGCCGAAAGATACACCCTCTTTTCATCGGTAGGAATGAAAGCTTTACGTATTTCTTTCCCGTTATCGTCTCTGATTGGAATGTTTTGCAGGTTGGGATTTACTGAACTGAGTCTTCCGGTTGCAGCAACCGCCTGGTTGAACGAAGTATGTATTTTTCCTGTTTTAGGGTTGATGAGCTTTGGCAGGGTTTCAACATAGGTGTTGAGTAATTTCTTCAGTCCTCGGTATTCAAGTACTTTGTTTACAATCGGGTGTTTATCGGCAATTTTTACCAGTGTTTCTTCGTTGGTTGAATATTGTTTGGTCTTGGTTTTCTTGGCGTTGCTATCGATCTTTAGTTTCTCGAAAAGAATAATCCCAAGTTGCTTGGGCGATGAAATGAGAAAATCACTTCCGGCCAGCTGATGAATTTCTTTTTCAAGTGCTTCGATCTGATGCCGGAGCTTGGCGGCATATTCGTCAAGGGCTTTGGTGTCGACTTTAACTCCGGCAAGTTCCATGTCGCAAAGTACAGGAATCAGGGGCATCTCAATCTGGTATGCAAGTCGGTCGAGTTCTTGTTCTTTTAACTCCTTTTCGAGTATTACTTTGAGCTGAAGTGTTACGTCGGCATCTTCGCAGGCATAAGCTACCAGTTGATCGACGGGGACACTGCGCATCGTTTGCTGGTTTTTGCCCTTGTCTCCAATGAGCTGGCTCGTGGGAACCTTTTTGTAGCCGAGATACAACTCGCACAGGTAATCAAGATTATGTCGTAATTCGGGTTGCAACAGGTAGTGAGCGATCATGGTGTCGAAAACGGGACCCCGAAAGTTGATACCGTATTGTTGGAGCATGAGCATGTCGAATTTAATATTCTGACCGATCTTCTCAATCTTCTCGTCTTCGAATAACAGTTTGAAATCAGCTACAATTTTTGTTGCTTCATCCCGGTTTTCTGGGAGCAATACACAATAGGCCTCATTGGGGCGGATGGCAAATGAGATACACACCAGCTCGTCCTGGTAGGGATCGAGTCCTGTGGTTTCGGTGTCGAAACAAAATGAAGCACTGACAGCCAGCTCGGCTCTAAGTGAGGCGCGTTGCTGTTCGGTTTCTACCTTAAAGTAGCGGTGAGCAAGGGTGTCGATTGTTTTAAGATCTCTCTGATCACTTGCTTTTGCACCTTCGTTTTGATCGAACAATGAGCCCTGAACTGCTGTATTGTTTGAACTGTTCGGAGCAGGACTGCTTATTTTATTGGCAAGTGTTCTGAATTCAAGTTCCTGAAATTTGGCAAGCAGTTTGTCATAATCGGGCGACTTCATTTTCATCAGTTCGAAGTCGATATCAACGGGGACTTCGCGGTTAATGACAACCAGTTCACGTGAAAGATATACCTGTTCCTTGTTGGCTTCCAGATTTTCCTTCTGTTTGCCCTTCAAATCATCGATGTGCTGGTACAGCCCATCAATGCTTCCATAGGTGCCGATTAGCTTCATGGCTGTTTTAGGCCCTATGCCCGGGCACCCGGGAATGTTGTCGGCTGTATCTCCCATCAGTCCAAGCAAATCGATCATCTGTTCGCTTGTGTTGATCTGAAAATTCGCTTTTACTTCGTCAAGTCCCCAAACCTCGGCTTTGTTGCCTCCCTTTGCTGGCTTGTACATTTTAATATTTTCTTCAACCAATTGGGCATAATCCTTATCGGGTGTCATCATGTAGGTGATGAATCCTCTGTCTTTTGCCTGGCTTGCAATGGTGCCGATCAGGTCATCGGCTTCGTAACCTTCTTTTTCAAGAATCGGGATATTATAAGCCCTGATGATTTCACGAATGTGTGGAATTGAGAGCCTGATGTCCTCAGGCATTTTTTCGCGGTTGGCTTTGTATTCGGGAAACATTTCGTGCCTGAAGGTAGCTCCGTGAACGTCGAAGGCGACCGCTATATGGGTTGGCGATTCACTGGTGAGTACCTGTTCAAGGGTGTTGGTGAAACCCAAAATTGCAGAGGTGTTTAGCCCTTTCGAGTTAAGACGGGGATTACGGATAAAAGCAAAATAAGCTCTGTAAATCAATGCATAAGCATCGAGAAGGAATAATTTCTTTTCAGCATGTTCGGGTTCCATAGCGCTTAGTTGTCATCGGCATTCCACTCAGCACTTGAGCTGGCTGTTTCGTACAATACCACTTTTTTAAGTTCTACTCCCTCAGGGAACAGGGGTTTAATTTTGTCAACAATCCAAATTACCAGATTTTCGCAGGTTGGCTGAAAATCGAAAACAAAATGGCGCTCGTACATTTCGTTCAATTCCAGAAGTTTGTCATGTGGGGCTTTTTTGTTGATCACCAGCGAATGATCCAGTTGATCAACAATTTCACCTTTTACAATTCTTTTCAGATCACCAAAATCGATCACCATTCCATTCTTCATGTCATGCTGATCAGCAATTGGTTCGCCCATTACAGTGACGTACAGTTTGTAGGTGTGACCATGTATGTTTTTACACAATCCATCGTAATTCCATAAGGCATGAGCCATTTCGAAATCGTAAAATTTGGTAACGCGAATCTTAGCCATAGTTGTATTGTATCGTTTCAGGTTTTCTTAAGTATTAACAATGAAACGATAAAAATGTTAATTGTACTGATGCAGCATGCATGCTTAATCTTCGCAGGCACAACTTTTCATGCAATCGATTATTTGCCCCAGCACCGGATGCTTTAGATAATAATAGGTGTTTTTACCATCTCGTTTCGAACACAGCACTCCCTTATCCTTTAAAATTCCGAGATGATGCGAGGTGGTTGATTGTTCAATCCCCAGTCGCTCATGTATTTGAGTAACTGTTAATTTTCCACCTTCTTTCAAAAAATGAAGAATAGAAATTCGAATCGGATGAGCCATCGCTTTAAGCATGCCTGTTGCCATACTTAGCTGATCTTCCTTAAAACCTGATCCTAACATGATATTTTTGAGTTTTGAACTACAAAGTTAAAAATTCTAACATAATATATATGTGCACAAACCAATACTATAGATATTTAAATTAATTTTAGATTGTAAGTTGAGGGAGTAATAAAAGAGTACAGTGATGTAGAATCATTCTATTTAATTTTTTTACTTTTGAGCGAGGAAAATGTTGCTTTTGAATCCCGAAAATGAAGGCTTTATACGGATTTTTGGAAGTGCCTAAGGATTAGCGGATTTAGATTGCAGCGTTTACAAAAAAGGAAGAAATCGATTGTATTAAGCATGTCGAAATTAGAAAAAATAAAGGAGCCTGTAGCTCACGAGCTTAAAGAGTTTGAGCATTTTTTTAAAGAAGCCACGCGTTCGGATGTAAAATTGCTCAACCTGATTGTTAACTACCTAATCAGAACCAAAGGGAAACAAATCAGGCCCTTGTTTGTATTCTTGTCGGCCAAAATGCACGGAGAGATCAACCGGAGTACCTACGTTGCAGCAACATCAATAGAATTGCTTCACTCGGCCACGCTTGTTCACGACGATGTTATTGACGAATCGTTCGAAAGACGAGGTAAGTTATCGATCAATGCGCTATGGAAAAACAAAATCGCCGTTTTAATAGGTGATTTTCTTTTATCAAAAGGCCTGCTTATCACCACCAAGGAAAAAGAATACCGGGTGCTTGACATCATGTCGGAAGCGGTTCGTGAAACCATCGAAGGAGAGCTCTTACAGAGTGAGAAAAGCAGAAAACTCGACATTGATGAGCGTACCTATTTTGAAATTATCTCAAAAAAAACGGCATCACTCATAGGAACCAGTCTTGCAGTTGGCGCGCATTCGGCAATAAAGGACGATGTGGTGGTTGAAGAGATGAGACAAATTGGACTTTTGGCAGGCCTGGCATTTCAGATACGCGATGACATTTTCGATTATCAGGATAAAGGGATCATTGGCAAACCTACCGGAAACGATATCAAGGAGAAGAAAATCACGCTTCCGTTGATTCATGTGCTTAACAACGCCAGTAAAACAGAAAAGCGCGAAATATTGCGTATTGTTAAGCGAAAAAATCTTCGCAAAGAAAAGGTAAATGAGCTTATCGACCTGGTGGTTGAGCGGGGAGGATTGGAATATGCTTCTGAAAGAATGAACTTTTATTGTGATGAAGCCATACGTCGCCTGGAGGTTTTTCCAAAGAATGAAGCAAGTGAGGCGCTGGCTAAATTGTTCAGGTATGTAATTACCCGAAAAAGATAAGAGCAACCCCAAAGGATTGCTCTTAAATAAATAGCCATGAAAACACAAACTTTATCGTGAGATAAAATAATTACACAGTCATAATTTCTTTGTTCTTCTTCTCAACTTTTTCATCCACTTTTACGGTGAATTCGTCGGTTAACTTTTGTACCTGATCCAATGCCAGTTTTTCCTCATCTTCCGAAAGTCCGTCTTTCAGCATCTTTTTTAACTGATCATTGGCATCTTTCCGTGCACTGCGCAAACTGATTTTAGCAGTTTCACCCTCCTTGTTAACGTCGCGAACCAGTGTTTTTCTGCGTTCTTCGGTTAAAGGAGGTATAAAAATACGGATAATTTCTCCATTATTATCAGGATTGAAGCCTAAATTTGAATTGATAATTGCTTTTTCAATGGGAGCAATCATTTGTTTTTCCCAGGGTTGTACTACAATTGTTTTGGCATCGGGGGTTGTGATGCTCGACGTTTGAGCTAGCGGAGTCATGGTTCCATAGTAGTCAACCATTACACTATCGAGCATGCGGGGTGAAGCTTTACCAGCCCTGAGGTGGCTAAGTTCTTTCTCCAAATGATCCAAAGCTGCCTGCATCTGCTCGCCAGCCATGTCAATAATCATGTCCACTTCTTCGTTCATATTTTTAACGCCTCTGTTTTATGCTAAGCACAAATTTAGAAAAATTTCGTTTAGGACGAAATCCTGATGAAATTTTTGTTCTATAACATCTGTTTGTCGATGGTGTTTGTTCTATTGAGAAGAACTCCGGGAATGTTTTGCTATTTTTGTGAAATATTGTCAATCTTAATTTTTTTCAATTGGCTCTTGTATTTCAGCATAAATTAGAATGTTAATTTGCTCTTTTTATAAATATTAAATGAAAGCTATTTATCAACATCTTAGTCCGGCTTCTAAAATTGCAGTACTAACACTTACCGCCTTGATTGGCTTGCTTGTGTTTATGATTTTATCGGCTGTTTTGGTCATTCCCATTTTTGGTAGCGATGCTTTTTCTGCCCTTACAGGAGGAGGAGTGGATGTTTCGAGTGCCAAAGATGTGGCTGTTTTGAAGTTCTTTCAGCTGGCACAATCAATAGGGCTTTTTGTTGTACCTGCCCTCGTTGTAGCCTATCTTTTTGGTGGAAACATAGGCAAGTACCTTTTATTAAGCCGCAAGCCTTTGTTGGTGAGTTCATTATTGGCAATAGCCATCATTGTTTTCGCTAACCCAATGATCAATCAGATTGGTTTGTGGAATGCTGAGATGCAACTGCCTGCATGGCTCAACGGGCTTGAACGCTGGATGCAGCAAAAAGAAGAAGCAGCGGCTCATCTTACAGAAATATTTGTTCAGGTTGAAACGGTGCCTGCTCTTTTATATAACATTTTGCTTATCGGAATCATCCCGGCCATCGGAGAGGAGTTGCTTTTCAGGGGGGTGATTCAGAAAATATTTACACAGTGGACGCGCAATAAACATGCAGCCATCTGGATAACAGCCATCTTATTTAGTGCCTTGCACCTGCAGTTTTATGGTTTCTTCCCAAGGGCTGTTTTGGGTGCCATGTTTGGATATATGCTTGTTTGGAGTGGCAATTTGTGGTTGCCGGTACTTGCGCATTTCATAAACAACACAGCAGCAGTAATTGCTTATTATTTATACCATAACGGAACGTTGAAAATCGATCCTGATGCCATAGGTACACAAGGCGAGTATGGCATAGCCGCAGTATTTAGTTTGGTGTTTGTTGTGGGGATGTTTGTTTTATTTTATCGCAACGAAGCCAAAAAATCAACCATCGAGCAAATTGTATAAGGTATTATTCTGCTATGGGGAAAAGCGAAATCCTTACAAGCAGAGAAATAAGCTTGATTATTCAAAAGAAAATTTCGACTGAAGGCGCTCTGCTTTCAGTCTTTCTTTTTCTGATTTCCTGTAGACATAAACCAGGCCGAAGGGTTCGCACATCATTCGCTTTTTGTGATCGGGAAGATGTTCAAAACTGGCTTCGGTTTCGTTCCACAAATCAAGTATCAATTGGTCTGACTTCTGGCGTAAGTCACCCAGTTGTGTTGAAAGCCTGGCCGTAGTGGACTGAAGTGTTTTTTGAAAGCGGAAAGAATCTGCGAATTTTTCATAATGTACTTTCACAAGGGCAATCGAGGGGTTGTAGATGGGACTACCTCCGTGCATGATGCGCTTTTGATCCCCGTCGATTATTTTTTTGCCCCATTCAAGTAAGTCGTTCTCGGTATTCAGCGGAGGTAAATTCTGACCGTAAGTTTCCAGTTCATAAAACTCCCTGACTGTTGCCTTGAGCTCACCACGTATAATGGCAAAATTCATTACGTGAATATAGTGGGAAACATACATTCTGGCCTTTCTTACCAATTCAGTATGTTCTGTGTTTTTTCTTACCTGATTTTTCTTTGCCGCTTCGAGATTGATCATGGCATTTTGAAACGAAGGCAGGAAGGCACGCAGACTCGTAAGTGTCGCTTCGGAGAAGGGAAGTGAGTCGGATCCGTTCTTTTCAAGCATTCTGTAGGCTTTTTGAAGCGCCCTTAAGCGTGCTTTATCTGTATTGGGAAGTCGGCGGTATGGCATGCGTTTTCTTGTTTGGTGCGAAGATAAGAACTGGAGTCTGGAAGTAAAAGAATTCGCATGGTCGGTTTTCAATATTTATCAACAAAAAAGCCTTGTTCAGATATTATCCTGACAAGGCCTTAATTGATTATTCCTTTTCTCTAACTGTTTGTTTTCATCCATGGCATTATTTTTCAAAAGTGTAGTGATAGGTGTTTTTTCCGTCGCTTATGATGGCGGCATATCCACCTGCACTCAATTTTGCCAGGTCAAATCCGGTTGTAATGTTAAAATTGTTACCCAATGATTTCTTGAAAACTTCACCGTAAGCATCGCTGATTACAATGTCGATGTTTTTAAGTGAATGATTCAAAAATGAAAGCTTTAAAACATCATCTTCTACAGAAAAATAGGGAACTTCGGATTTTACGTCTTTTATTACTTCGATGGTGTTGTCGGCAACTGTAAAACGTACCTCCTTTTTACCAAAGTCATTGCTTACAATAATCTTGTAATCACCATCGCTAAGGTTTTTGAAATCAAAGATTTTTGAATAGACTTTCTCATCAATACGACCTTCGCGGTAATAAAGAACATCGCCTTTCGAATCTTCAATAGCAAGTTCTGAAATGGTGTTTACTGCATTGTCAACCACCACCACTGCGCGTTCGCTCGAATGAGGTACCATTTTTACTTTAGGAGCTTCTCCTGCCAGTGCCTTGAGGGCTAAAATTGCAACCAAAACAACGGCTACCGTTACTTTGCTTGCTAAATAGAATACTTTTGTTTTCATTTTCTGATCTTTTTTAAATTAACTAACTAATGAATTGATCTAACTACAGCGCAAACCTAATATGTTTTACAACATTATGCTGAAGAACATACGTTAAGCATACATTAATTATCAAAAAATATGCTATAGAAGCGAGAGATTCGATCTAAGTGCCAGAAAAACAGCGATTAGACTTTTGGGCGCAAAAATTCACAATGTAAATTTTATATTAATTTAGACTTTCTCCAGATAAGGATGGGATAAATTGTGAATGGTTTATGTCAACAGATGATAGGCGAGTACAAAATATTTTGTGTTTGGAACCTGCATATTTCGTTTGTTTACGAAATTTCCAATAAACTTGTATTTTAGTGTATCGTTTATTTGATCAGCAATAATTAGGTCAGGCCATAGTGCATGAAAAAACGATCAGCGCGTTTGCGATTAAAATGTATTAACCAAAGCAAGAGATTAACAGATGAAGTATAATTTTGATGAGCTAATAGACAGGACCAATACGGACTGTGAAAAATATGACAGCAGGGAAAAAATATTTGGAAAGGGTGATGTGATTCCGCTTTGGGTTGCCGACACCGATTTCAGAACCCCTGATTTTATTGTAAGCGCGGTAAAGGAGCGGGCTGCGCACGAGGTATATGGTTATCCTCAGAAGCCTGAATCGTTTTTCGAAGCGATACAGTCATGGATCAGCAACCAGCATGGCTGGAATACCAAACGGGATTGGATCAGGTATAGCCCGAATGTGGTGATTGGTTTGGCCTCACTGGTACTTTCGATGACCAAACCGGGAGACAAAATTATTGTGCAGCCACCGGTTTATTTCCCGTTTTTTCATGTAATTGAAGGAAATGAGCGGGTGATGATCGAAAATCAGCTTATCAATGAAGATGGCCGTTATCGCTTCGATTTTGAAGATCTAAAGGCGAAGATTGATGAAAATACGAAAATGCTTTTTTTGTGTAATCCGCACAATCCCGGTGGAAGAGTTTGGAGCAAGGAAGAGTTGCGCGAACTTGGTAATATATGTATTGAGAAGGGAGTCATAGTCGTTTCGGATGAAATTCATGCCGATTTGGTTTTTAGTCCTAACCGGCACACACCTTTTGCCAGTATTTCTGATGAATTTGCCCAAAACAGTATAACAAGCATGTCGGCCAGTAAAACCTTCAATATTGCGGGTTTGTCGGCTTCGTATCTGATCGTACCTAATAATGAACATCGGAGGGCCTACGATCGATTCATGTATGCGACGCATATTTCGTCAGGTAATTTCTTTGGTCTGGTAGCTACCGAGGCAGCTTACCGGCACGGAGCTGACTGGCTGCAGCAACAAATGACTTATCTTGAGGGGAATCTTAAATTGGTGAGTGAGTTTTTGAGCAAAAATATTCCACAGCTAAAATTAATGCAACCCGAAGGAACTTATTTATTGTGGATCGATGTTTCAGCGCTAGCAGTACCGGCTCAGAAGGTTTACCAGGCCTTGGTAGATGGCGGAGTCGGTTTAAGTCCGGGAAAACTTTTCGGATCGGGTGGAGAAAATTATCTGCGTTTAAACATGGGCTGCCCGCGCAGTGTGTTGCACGAAGCGCTGGTTAAGATGAAAAGTGCAATCGATGGCTTGTAGCTGAGCTGTTTATTCAGCGTTGGCCACGATGCCATCGGCTAATACCGTAATTTTGTTTGACCTGCATTCAACTACACCACCAGTGATATTGAAGAAATGGGTCTCGCGATGACGGTCAATTACTTTAATGTTACCCTTTTCGAGCGTCGAAACGATGGGAGCATGGTTTTCAAGTATTTCGAATGAACCGCTGGTCCCTGGTAGTTTTACCAGGGACACCTCATCGGCATATAATTTCTTTGTTGGTGTAATAATCTCGAGATGCATAATGCTTTATTTTGAGTTGGCAATCAGCTGCTCGCCTTTTTCGATGGCTTGCTCAATGGTTCCAACCAGGTTAAAAGCTGCTTCGGGATACTGATCTACTTCACCATCCATGATCATGTTAAAACCTTTGATGGTATCTTCAATAGCAACAAGCTGACCTTTTAATCCTGTAAATTGCTCGGCTACAAAGAACGGTTGCGAAAGGAAACGTTGAACACGGCGTGCGCGGTGAACAACTAGCTTGTCGTCTTCACTCAGTTCATCCATTCCCAGAATGGCAATAATATCCTGAAGTTCGTTATAGCGCTGTAATAACTGCTTAACCCGCTGTGCGCAATTGTAGTGTTCGTCACCAACGACTTCGGGAGACAGGATTCGTGAACTCGAGTCGAGCGGATCAACAGCTGGATAGATTCCCAGCTCTGCAATTTTACGGCTCAATACAGTGGTTGCATCGAGGTGGGCAAAGGTGGTTGCAGGGGCCGGGTCGGTAAGGTCGTCGGCAGGTACATATACTGCCTGAACCGAAGTGATTGATCCCTGCTTTGTAGAGGTGATTCTTTCCTGCATGGTTCCCATTTCACTGGCCAGGGTCGGTTGATACCCTACAGCCGAAGGCATTCGCCCCAGCAACGCAGAGACTTCGGACCCTGCCTGGGTGAAGCGGAATATATTATCGACGAAGAAGAGAATGTCACGTCCGCCCGATTCTTTGGTTCCGTCGCGCAAACTTTCTGCGATTGACAATCCCGAAAGAGCAACTCTTGCGCGTGCACCCGGTGGTTCATTCATTTGGCCGAATACCAGGGCAAGTTTTGATTTTTCTAATTTTTGAGCATCAACTTTTGAAAGATCCCAGTTGCCTTTTTTCATCTCCTCGCGAAAAGCATCGCCATAGTCGATAATTCCTGCTTCAATCATTTCGCGCAGCAGGTCGTTCCCTTCCCGGGTGCGTTCTCCAACACCGGCAAATACCGACAAGCCCGAATGGGCCATGGCGATGTTGTTGATCAGCTCCTGAATCAATACTGTTTTTCCAACACCGGCACCGCCAAAGAGACCAATCTTACCACCTTTGGCATAGGGTTCTATTAGGTCGATTACCTTGATTCCGGTAAACAGAATTTCGGTTTCGGTGGTGAGATCTTCATATTTTGGAGGTTCGCGATGAATACTTACTCCGTTTTTTTTGTCAACAGGGGCAAGACCGTCAACCGGTATACCTGTGACATTAAGCAAACGACCAAGTACATTTTCACCGTTGGGCATCATAATAGAGGACCCGGTTGCAGTAACTTCAATGCCTCGTCGTAAGCCATCGGTCGAATCCATGGCAATGGTTCTTACTGTTTTTTCACCAATGTGTTGTTGGCACTCTAAAACCAGGGGCGCTTGTCCCTTTCTTTCAATTTCGAGTGCGTCGTTAATTTCAGGCAACGATTTTTCATCGTCAAAAACTACATCGACTACTGGTCCGATCACTTGTAATACTTTGCCCTTAACTGTCATGGTCCTATTCAATTTTGAAGCACAAAACTAATAATTTTATTTAGTATAAAACTAAATAACAATAGATATGTGTTTGTTCTTAAACATTTATTCAGCTGGTTCTTTTCATCATTCGACTGGCGATGTGCAGTAACTCGTGCTTGCGATCACTGCTGACATTAACAGCATTTAAAGCTTGTAGTGAAAGCTGATAGTATTCTTCCATTTTTGCTTTGGCTACGCTGTCAATTTGCAACTCATTAAAAATGGATTTTACCTTTTCTATTTTTTTCTCAGCATCGAAATTAGTCGATGAAGTGAGATGCTTTAATTCTTCAAGCTGCCTGCTTTTTGCCAATTCCAATGCTTTCAACATCAAAAAGGTTTTTTTGTTCGAAATAATATCACCTCCGATTCTTTTTCCGAAGTCACTGGTTGTTCCAAAAGTGTCGAGCAGATCGTCCTGAATCTGAAAAGCCATGCCCAGGTTGTATCCAAAATCATACAAATAACAGGCATCCGATTCAGGAGCATTGGCGATAAGTGCACCCAGTTTCAGGCTGGCAGCTATTAGAATTGCAGTTTTAAGCCCAATCATATACAGATATTCATCAACCGAGACATCGTCGCGGGTTTCAAAATCCATATCGTATTGCTGACCTTCGCAAATTTTCAATGCCGTTTGAGTAAACAGTTCAAATATTTCGCGGTAGTTGGGCGACTTGCACTGGTTGATGTATTCGTAGGAAAGTATCGACATGGCATCGCCCGACAAAATGGCAATGTTGTTTGAATATTTAACATGTATTGTGGGATGATTGCGCCGGAGATGGGCACCATCCATTATATCGTCGTGCAGTAGCGTGAAATTGTGAAACATTTCAATAGCAAAAGCTACAGGCAATGCATTTTCAATTTCATTGGAGAACAGTTCGTGGGCCATTAAAAGCAGTACCGGACGAAGGCGTTTCCCACCCATGTCGAGTGTGAAAACTACCGGCTGATATAGGTTTTCAGGCTTTCGGTCCGATATGCTGTTCCGTTCCTGTTCCAGTTGAACTGAAAAAAAGTCGTACAGTTGTTCAAAGTTATGCATCGGTTTTATCTTTTTTATTCAGTGTTTTGGGCCTGTAAGCAATTTCCAGTTCATCGAGGTCGATGTCTTCTTCTTCATCATAAATCTGAAGCATGGGTTCGTGAAACGATTTGGTGGTAATAAATCGTTCGAGCCCAATAAGCAAAGAGGGAAGAAGAATTAAATTTGAAATCAGTGCCACCAATAGCGTTACTGAAACCAGTATGCCCATCGACTGGGTTCCACCAAATTTTGAAATGGCAAATATTCCAAAACCAAAGAAAAGTACGGTTGAAGTGTACATCATACTAACACCGGTTTCTTTCAGCGCCTTAATAACGGCTTTGCGCATGAACCAGCCAGTGCTTGATAGTTCCTGTCGGACCTTGGCCAGAAAGTGGATGGTGTTATCGACAGATATGCCAAAGGCAATGCTGAAAACCAAAATTGTAGAAGCCTTTATGGGAATATTGGCATAGCCCATGATTCCTGCTGTTACAATCAGAGGAATGATGTTGGGGATGAGCGACATCAGCATCATTCGGCTTGACTTGAACATGACGGCCATAAACAGGGAGATGAGTCCAATGGCAAGTGCCAGGCTAATAAAAAGGTTTCCAACCAGGTACTGATTGCCTCTGAAGAAAACGACCATCGACCCGGTTATCGTAACATCATAACGGTCGGGCGGAAACAGATCATCAACTTCAAGCATGATTTGCTCATAAAGAGCATCCATTCGCTTGGTGCCGATGTCTTTAACCCGAAAACTGATTCTGCCTTTTTGCATGGTGCTGTCGATGAATGAGCGAGCCATGGCGATGTCGCCTTCGCCATTACCAATATACGACATGATGAAGTTTCGTTCGGTGTTTGCCGGCAGGCTGTAGAATTTCTCATTCCCGTTGTAAAAGGCCTGACGGGCAAGTTTTATGGCATTGACCAGTGAAAGCGATGACGAGAGCTCATCGTAAGACGAGAGCCTGAGATCGAGTTCTTCTATTTTTTTTAAGGTTGAAGCCTGTAATATGCCATTGGGTTTTCGGGTGTCAACCACTATTTCGAGCGGCATGATTCCGTCAAAGGTTGACTCAAAAAAGTGCAGGTCAACATTGATCGGATCATCTTTGGGTATGTCGTCGAGCATGTAGCCGGTAGTTCTGATCTTTGTGATGCCGAATATGCTGACCAGTACCAGAATAATCATTAAAGAATAAACAGTGATCCGGTAATTTTCGGTAATGAAAATCAGTTTTTTTGTGACATTGCCTAAAAGCTTACGATCGAGGTGGCGAACATGGCGGGTTTTAGGCGGGTTAAGAAAACTGAAAATAATAGGAATAAGCAATATGGAAAGTACAAACAGGAAAACAATATTCAATGAAGCAATAATGCCGAACTCTTTGAGGATTTCGCTGCTGGTAGTAATAAAGGTGGCGAAACCCATTGCTGTGGTCAGGTTGGTGAGAAAGATGGCATTCCCTATCTTCATAATAACCCTTTTCAGGGCCAGAATTTTATTCCCGTGCAGCCGGTACTCATGGTGGTATTTGTTAAGGATATAAATGCTGTTGGGGATTCCGATTACTATCAGCAAGGGCGGAATCATTCCCGTAAGTATGGTAATCTGGTAGCCGAATAATACCATGGATCCCATGGCGGTTGCCACGCCTGAAAGTACAACCAGTGCCGGGAATATCATGGCCTTGAACGAGCGGAAGAAAACGTAAAGAATGATGAGACAGATTAGCAGGGCAAGTACCGTGAAAAGGTAGATCTCGTTTTTTATTAGGATGGAATTACGAACGTGTATGTAGGGCAGACCTGAATAGCGTATGGTATTTCCGGTTTCTTCCTCATAAGTATTGCAGTGCGAAATGATGTCCTCAACCAGTTTTTCACGTTCTTTGGTGGCCATGCGGTCTTTGTTCATGGTAAGCACCGCCAGATAGGCTTTGGTTGAATCGTTGTATAAGTAGTTTCGGTAAATTGGTATTGATTCAAACACCGTCTTCAGGCTGTCGAGTTGGTTCTGACTATCTATTTGTTCGGGAAAAACTTTGTTTACGTCGAATTTTTTAGCCTCGGTATCTTTTACCAACTGATAGGCGTTGGGTGTAGACAGCATATTTTCAACAGCACCAACGCCTTGCAGGCGAGTGCATAGTTGTTGCCATTGTCTGAAGTGATTTAACTCGTAAAAATTGCTGTCCTTAACGGCAACTACAATGATGTTTCCCTCTTCACCAAAACTTTCGACAAAGTCATCGTATATAATGGATGCAGAGTCCTTCTCAGGAAGCATCTCAGCATAGGTGTACGACATCTCAATCTTCCGGCCGGTAAGGCCCATGAAGATGGTAAATAAAATAACAAGAATTAATAATAAAACCCTGTATCGTAGAATAAAACTAGATAATCGCTGCCACATTTGCCCTCAAGATTAAACTTGGCGAAAATACGATTAATCAACCATTTTAACAAAATTAGAAAGAAAGAATGCCTTCCCCGGGATAATGTGTCAGGAAGGGCATCCGGCCCGATTCAAATTCTGTGTGTAATATTCAAAAGCAATAAGTTATCACAATATTTTCATGATAAAACGATCTACTTGAAAATTCGATTGTTAAATTTGCATGCAATTCAATAAGCATTATGGACATATTCATTTTACTTTTAACCATTGCCGGGGCAACCGCTCTCTTCCTTTATGGAATGAAGTTAATGAGTGAGTCGCTGCAGAAAATCTTAGGCGAGCGAATCAGGCTGATTCTCACATCGATGACTTCGAATAAGTTCAAGGGCGTTATGACAGGCTTGTTTATTACCGCGCTTATTCAATCGTCATCGGCAACCACTGTTATGGTGGTTAGCTTTGTTAATGCCGGAATTCTTCGCTTGTTTGAAGCAGTAAGTATCATCATGGGAGCCAATATCGGAACGACCTTTACTGCCTGGCTGATTGCATTTTTTGGATTTAAGATCGAATTTTCGCTATATACTTTGCCCTTAATAGGCTTAAGCATTCCCTTTCTATTTTCTAATCGTCGAAAAGTGAAAAACTGGGGTGAAATGTTGTTGGGATTTTCACTTTTATTCATTGCCCTTAGTTTTTTAAAAGCTTATTTACCAGGTGCCGGAGAATCGTTGGTGGGCAATTTTGTGTTACGTTTAACCGGAATAGGCTATTTTTCCTATTTGCTGTTTTTGCTCCTTGGAACAGTAATTACCATGCTGATACGTTCGTCGAATGCAATTTTGGCGCTAACCCTCGTGCTTGTTTTTAATGGATGGATTGGATTTGAACATGCAGCTGCCATGGTGCTTGGCGAGAATATAGGTACCACCATTGCAGCAATCACCGCAGCCAGAGTGGCCAATTTAACCGCAAAACGTGCTGCCATGGCTCATCTTTTTTTCAACCTTTTTGGTGTAATTTGGGTGATTCTGGTTTTTCCCTTCTTTCTGAAGGGAGTAGCCATGTTGTATATGAGTATGGGAGGGGGAGATCCATTCGGAAACAAAGAGAGTGTTCCTATTGCGCTGGCCTTATTTCATACCTTGTTTAATGTTATTAATGCCTTATTGTTAAGTGGTTTTTCAGGAAGTATAGCGCGTTTTGTGACACGCAGGGTGACCCCGGGGCCTAACTACGATAATGAATTCAGGCTTACCCACATTAAAATTGGCCTGTTGTCGACTCCCGATGCATCACTATATCAGGCAAAAAGAGAAACTGTGCTTTTTGCCGAAAGGGTGAGAAAGATGTTTTTGAATGTCGAAAGAGCCTTTTCTGAATCGAATGAAAAGGAATTTCAGAAACTGATTGAAAAAATCCATGATGATGAGGAATTTGCTAACAGGCTCGAGAAAGAAATTGCCAAATACCTTACTTCGGTTGGCGAAGGGCGCCTGAGTGAAAACAGTTCACGCAGAATGCGATCGCTGTTTAAAATGATAGATGATATCGAAAGCATAGCCGACTCGTGTGTTAACATTGCCAATGCGATTCAGCGAAAACGAAATGCAAAAATTAACTTTCCCGATTCAATCAATTACAATGTGCAGTTAATTTTTAACATGGTTCGTGCAGCACTCGATATGATGGTAACCATGCTGACCCACAATGAAGAGCTCCCACTCAGTATGGCACAGGAAACTGAGCGGGAAATCAACAATTACAGGGATATTCTTAAAAGTGAACATCTGAATAATCTGGAAAAGGGCTTGTATAAATACGATGCCGGAATTATTTATAACGACATTATTTCACAATGTGAACGCATTGGCGATTTTGCAATTAATGTCGATGAAGCACAAAATAATTTGTATTGATTCAACGGTTTATTGCAGCAACCTTTTCGGCTTCCCAGTTATTCTGAAGCAGTTCCACTGACTTTTCTACCACTTTGTCAATTTGAAAGATAATAGGATAAAAGGCGTCATCTCCAAAAATGTTGCGACACACATAGGCGTGTAACTGGGTTTGCAGCAGCAACTTCGACTCCTCGAGTTCCTCGCTTGTGTATTTGATTCCCCTGGCTTTGATGTGCTTTAAAAGATCGCTGAACAAATCTGTTTTATGTAAGTATGTGTCAAGTGAGCTGTAATCGTTTTGTTCAAGCAGTTCGCTGCGGTGTTGGTCGGCATATTCGAATGCAAAATGATATACCAGGTTTTGTGATGCTACTGCCGAGAAGAAACGGTTGATTCCTGTAGTATCGACTGCCACATGAAAGTCGGGAGTAATTCCACCTCCTCCAAAAACTGTTCGTCCGCCAATGGTTTGGTACTTTAGTGAATCGGAACGGGAAATTGTATCGGCCTGGTTGTGCTGGCTTTGAATAAGGCGCTCATGATAGTCGTCGTAGTATGCCTCCACACCGTTTTCGTATGAGTTTTGAATACATCGTCCACTGGGGGTATAAAAGCGGGCCACAGTCAGACGCAGTGCCGATCCGTCGAAAAAGGGAATTTGTTCCTGAACAAGCCCTTTGCCAAATGAACGGCGTCCGATAATAATTCCCCGGTCGTTGTCCTGTATGGCTCCGGCAAAAATTTCGCTGGCCGAGGCCGAAAATTCATCAATTAAGACGGCCACATCCTTGTCGGTCCACAGCCCTTTGGCACTTGAATAGAAGTCGTTCCGGTTTCTCGATTTGCCTTCAGTATAGACTATGAGCCGCCCCTGAGGCAGGAATTCATCAACCATTTGGATTACGCCCTGTAATGAGCCTCCGGAGTTGCCCCGCAAATCAACGATTAGTTTTTGAGCTCCCAACTGAGACAACTCGATGATGGCGCGAACAAATTCTTCATAGGTCGATTCGGCAAAACGGTTTACTTTAATCAGGCCAATGTTGTCGGTAATTTTATAAGCTACGTCAACACTAAATAGCGGGATTTCACCTCTTGTAATGGTGAAGTCAAGCAAGTCGGGGTAGCCCGGCCGGTGAACCATCACATTTACCAGGGTTCCTTTTTTCCCTTTTAGTAAGGTTACAATGGTATCCTGACTGGTTTTAGTGCCTGCTATGTTTCGGCCGTCCACCTCTACAATGCGGTCACCAGCGAGAATCCCAATTTCCTTCGAAGGTCCGCCCGATAAAACGTCGGTGATAAGCACCGTGTCTTTTTGCATTACAAACTGAACACCGATGCCTGAGAAATTTCCACGCATTTCTTCGCTTACGGCCTTCATTTGGCTCGCCGGAATGTAGGTGCTGTGGGGATCAAGTTCATCAAGAATCTCGGGAATTACTTTTTCTGCTATTTCTGTCTGGTCTATGCTATCGACATAATCTCGTTGAATCAGTTTTAACAACAGGGAAATTTTATCGGGCTGAAAGAAGCTGGTTGAGGTGCCATGTGGTTTGACCGATGTTCGTTGCTCAATCTTAATTCCAAGAAGTACGCCTCCGGCGACAGCAATCGAGAGCAAAAGGGGCAGTAATATTTTGAAGTATCTTTGCATGTATACATTTTAAGAAGAAGTTGATCTCAAAACTAAAAAAAAAAGTCCGGAAGCTGTGATCCGGACTTTCATATTTTAAAGCTTGTTTAGTTTTCTAAATATTTATTAACGGTGTCGAGCAAATCTTTTGAACGGATAGGTTTGGCCAAATAGTCATCACAACCGGCTTCAATTGCTTTGGCTCTGTCATCCGACATGGCAAAGGCTGTCTGAGCAATGATTTTTAAATCGGGATAGATCTTTTTAATTTCACGGGTTGCATCATAGCCATTCATTTCGGGCATTTGCAGATCCATGAGGATCAGGCTGATTTCCGGGTGTTCTTTGGCAAAGTTGACAGCCTCGAGACCGTTTTTAACCCATTCGATGCTTACATTCAGTTTTGTGAGTACTGCATTAAGGTAGAGGTAATTCGATTCTACGTCTTCCACAATTAAGATCAAAGGTTTGTCGTTTGCACTCATTATCGCCGTTTTAAATTATGGTTCAAAAGTAATCAATCCATTACTTAAATTCAACTTTAAGTAATTTTTGTGCCTAAGTTACTCATCAAGCTTTAATTCAACAGTAAAGGTGGATCCTTTACCGGGGGTTGAATCAACCCTTATTTTACCATTCATAAGCTTGATCAGTCCTTTCGATATGGTTAATCCAATACCGGTTCCTCCGTAGAGCTTGTTTTTATCACTGTTCACCTTGGCAAAACGCTCAAAAATGGTACGGTGCTTGTTTTTTGGGATGCCTGTTCCGGTATCACGTACAAATATATTAATCTTTTTGTTATCAAGCTCAAAACCGAGTTCAATCTGCCCCTCGTCGGTAAATTTTACAGCGTTCGAAATGAGGTGTGTCAGTACCTGATTTAGGCGGTGACGATCCGATTTAATTCTGACCTCGAGCTGTTCGGGCAGGGTTTTTATGAGTTTGATTTTTGAACTTTTTTCTTCGGTGGCAATGAGTTTACTGGCATGATCACAAAGCGATTCAAAAAGAGGCCTGAAGTTGAATTCGCTGATGCTTACAACCATTTGGTCGGTTTCGAGCTTCGAAAAATCAACAATTGAATCGATAAGTGTCATTAGTGAATTGCCGTTGCTTTGAATGACATCGATGAATGAATTTCTGTCTTCTGTACTTAAGTCATCTTCTCTCAGCATATTGGTAAAACCAATAATGGCATTCATGGGCGTTCTAATTTCGTGGCTCATATTGGCCAGGAAGAGTGATTTCAGGTTGTCGGCCTCCACGGCCTTGTCCTTGGCTTTGATGATCTCGTCGCGTGCCTTGGCCACCATGGTAATGTCTTCTACTATTCCTTCAATCGAGGTTTCCTTAAAACCTTCGCTAAGCAGGGCAAGAGTCAGGTTGGCAATGAAGGACTCTCCGTTACTGCGTTTTAGCATTATCTCGGTATTAACCTCCTTGGTTTCCATCAAGGTGTCGATAATGAGTTCTCCAAGATCGGGTTCAACCAGAAGGTCAAATTTGGTAACCGTTGTAATGTCATAATCTTCGTCGTAACCAAACATTTTCCGAAAACGATGATTGCATTCAACAACCCTCATTTGTTTGTCAAGTCTGAATATGGCAAGCGGGGCATTGTCGAAAAGTGCTTTGAACTTTGCCTGATGCGCCAGCATGGCATCTTCAGTTATTTTAAAATCGGTAATGTCGCGTGTGATTCCAACCGTTCCGATGCAATTTCCCCTGGGCCCTGTAAGCGGAATTTTAGTGTCGGATAAATAGCGGGTGACATGGTCTTTTGTGTGGACATGTATCTGATTGACTACAGGGATTCCGGTTTTGATAATCTGTTGTTCAACATCGTAAGCATCCTGCGCATGATCGAAAAAATCGAAATCAGACTTGCCAATTGCATCCTCCGGATTTTCAAAGCCAAGAAGCTTCGCCTGGGCCTTGTTTACCCGCGTAAATTTGCTGTCGAGATCTTTGAAATAAATGGTGTCAGGAATGTTGTCAATCAGCGACGACATCATGTTCTTCTCGTAAAGTAAATGGCGTTGTCTTTTTCCCCTGAAAAAGAAAGTGGCTGCAATAAACAAAGCAATTACAAGCAGAAAAAAGGCAATGAGTGTTGTTAAATCGACAGAAACCATATTGTTACTGTGGTTGATTTCAATCAAAGCCAGTGTATGTTGTTTGAATCTGTAACGTCCCAGATCAAGAATATGAACCTGTTGCATTGTTTTTTCAAAGTAAAAAAAAACATTGATCAGGCTGGTTAAAAAAATCCCCATGCGCTTATCCCCCTTATTAAATAAAATATTGGATGAAAATAAATATTTTTACTAAAAACAAACTGATTTCTGGCCACATATTTTATTTTAAATCGATTAATGAAGATATTCTGATAGAATAATAGTTCTTTAAGGGTTTGGAATAGCATGAATGGTGTTATTGAAAAAAAATCTTATTGTTATTTGTAAAACAATTGAATTAACTGAAAAGCATGAAATCTGAAATTTACCTGGGAATAATTACATTGTTACTTTTGATTGCCATCTACTTTTATCGTGTTTCTGTTCTTAAACAACGACTGATGAAGCGCATCGATGAAGAACGCAGTAGGGTTTCCCTTGCTAAGAATGAATGTTTGATTTTGAAAGAGCGCAACGATCAGCTAAATCAACAGTTGAAGCGGGCCGACGAAACTTCCGGAAAATTTGAAAATGAGCGGAACGAACTGTTGAAGCAAAATAGTGCCATGGTGGCTACAAACAACATGTTACAGCGTAAATTGAATGAGCAACTGGGTGAATTCGAACAACTCCAAAAGCAGGCAGCGCTTAGTTTTGAGAATCTCGCCAATTCAATTTTAAAGAAAAACAGCAGGGAGTTTTCAGAGGTCAATCAACAGCGGATGTCCGAATTGATTGGACCATTAAAGGAGAAAATTGAAGGTTTTGGGAAAAAAGTGGAAGAAAGTTATGAGAAAGGCCTGCGTGATCAGACTGATTTAAGGGCAGAACTAAAGAAGTTGTATGAACTAAATCACCGTATTAGCACCGAAGCTTCCAATTTAACAAGGGCCTTAAAGGGTGATGTAAAGCAGCAGGGAAACTGGGGAGAAGTGGTACTTGAGCGGATTTTGGAGCGGTCGGGGCTCACCGAAGGTCAGGAATACGAACGCGAAAAAGTGATGCTGAATGGCGAAGGGAAAACCATCAGGCCCGATGTGATCGTGAATCTGCCTGATAAAAAGCACCTGATCATCGATTCAAAAGTGTCGCTGGTGGCTTATGAGCGCTGGGCCAATTGCGATGATGCAGAGCAGAAGGCGTTGGAAGTAAAGGCCCACCTGGCTTCGTTGAGGCAACATATAAAAGGTTTGAGTGATAAACACTACAGTAGTTCTCCTCAGTTAAACAGCCCCGACTTTGTATTGTTGTTTTTACCAGTGGAAGCTTCTTTTAGTATGGCGCTGGAATATGATCAGCAACTTTTTGCCTATGCCTGGGACAATCGGGTTGTTCTGGTCAGCCCTTCGACATTGCTGGCCACACTTCGCACCATTGCATCCATATGGCAACAGGAGAACCAAACCCGGAATGCCCTCGAGATTGCCCGCCAAAGTGGTGCGCTTTACGATAAATTTGTTGGTTTTATCAACGATCTCGATAAGCTGGGATCGCAAATTGACTCACTTCAGAAAACCTATGATCAGTCAACGAAGAAGCTCTATACAGGAAGTGGAAACCTGGTTAGACGAATTGAAAAAATCAGGGAGCTGGGAGCATCTGCTTCCAAAGATATTCCCGAAAAATTCAGGGAATAAACTTAGTGCGCACTGTAATCTTCTCTGAAATCGTTGCTCAATACCCTGAATTCTGTTCTGCGGTTGATGGCTTTTGCGATTTCCTGTTCTTCTTCAGTGGTAAGTGCCATTATGAACGACTCGGTGAGTTCGTCTCCGCGGCTTAAAAATTCATATTGTCGGGCAAGTTTACGGTTCACGGTTTTGGGCCATGTTTCACCATATCCCTTTGCAAGCAGCCGTTTGGGATTTATTCCCTGTTCTATCAGATAGTTTACAACTCCTTGAGCGCGCTGTTGCGACAGATTGGAATTAAACTGCACAGATCCCACAAAGTCGGTATGCGACATGATTTCGATTACGATAGTAGGATTAATGGTCAGGATGGTAATTAAGCTATCGAGCGCTTTTTTTGCCTCTGGTAACAAGTCAGCTTTTCCAAATTCGTAATTGATATTATCGACCTTAACCGGGGCATCGGTTGGGGTTAGCTTCAGTTCAATTTCAAAGACTTTACTGTCGGGAAGTCCGGTGGTGGAGATAATTTGTTTTGCATTCAGAAATCCGTCTTTAAAGGCTGCAAAAATATAGTCGGTTTCAGGAGCCATCCGGTATTGAAACTTACCATCCTGCGATCGAACCTTCAGCATGGTTCCATCGGTGCCAATCACCCTGATGTAGGCATCGTTGATCCGTGATTCTGTTTCTGAATCAACAATAAGGCCTTCGGTGCGAAATATTTTAGGAGGGAGTATAAAGGAGTATAGATCATCGCCGGTTGAACCCTTCCGGTTGGAGGTAAACATGCCCTGATCGCGTCCGGGAATAAAAGTGATACTGAAATCGTCTCCGGCCGAATTGATCGGAACTTTCATGTTCTCAACTTCCCATGTTTTTGTGCTTTCGTTGTAAGTGGCTTTAAATAGGTCAAGGCCTCCCATGCCGATATGATAATCAGATGAAAAATACAATTCATCGTTATCGCGAATAAAGGGGAAGAGTTCGTCACCGGGAGTATTTATTTCCGAGCCCATGTTTTCAGGCGGGCCCCAGGTGTTAGCTAGTTTTTCGACTTTCCATATGTCTTTACCTCCCTGGCCACCTTCCATGTCGGAAACGAAGTAAAGTGTCATTCCATCATGCGAGATGGCCGGATGAGCAGCAACCAAACTGTCGGGGAGTAAGTCGATATTAACAGCATCGGACCAGGTATCCTTGCTCCTCAGGGCTGTATAGATGGCAGCTCCGTTCGATCCTTTCTTGTCGAATTCACAACGGGTAAAATACATGGTGTTACCATCGCTGCTAAACGAAGCGGCTCCTTCTTCAAACGGAGTATTTATGAGCAACTCTTCATCTACTGGTACCGGCTTTTCCCATCGTTGTCTCTGGATGTCGAAGTTTGAACGAAACAAATCAGCTGCATTTTGACCGGTTATTTCGCTTTTCCCTTTGCCGGCTGCACCGTCGCGGGTCGAGGTAAAAATGATCACATTGTCGAGGCCTCCAATAAACCAGGGCGAAAAATCGGCATAGCGGGAACTGAGCAGCTTTTCGCGATTGACCTCAAAGCGGGTGGGGTTTTCTTCCCATACGGGGATTAGCTTACAGGCTTCAATCCCGTTTAAAGCTTCCTGGTTATTTGGAAATGAATCGAGAAATTGTTGATAGGAAGCAAGTGCGTCATCAAATTTTCCATTGTATCGCAGAGCGTGGGCATATTTTAGTACCAGTGAACTGTCGGGATAGTTTTTGCGAAGCAGGTTTCTGATTCTTAATTCAGCCCGCTGATAATCGTCGAGATACCAGTAGGCGTTTGCCAGGTAGTAATCGTATTCTGTTCGTTTGTCGGGGAGCTTCTCCTTACGGTAGGCCTTGATCAGTTTGTCGATGGCCGCATTGTATTCTCCAATTTCATACGATTTTAATGCAGAGTTGGCCGTACGGGATGACGAACAGGCCGAAAGGAGAAGAATCAAGGCAATCAGGTAGATAAAGGTGTATTTATGTTGCTGCATTGTTATTTTACTAAAATGGCTTTAAAAATAAAGAATTTCAACGACATGCCGAAGGTTGAGATTAACTCTTATGCATAACGGAGAAAATGCGAATTGAGTATGTGGTTGGTAACAGATGGAAAGCAACAGGATAAAAAAAAGAACTGCTCCTGTTGAGGGCAGTTCTTTTTATGGTAGTGTTCAAATGATTAGCTGTTAAAGAGCAATTCGCGGTATTTGGGTAGTGGCCACATTTCGTCATCAACAATCAGTTCAAGCTTATCAATGTGATAGCGAATTTCTTCAAGGTATGGGCGTACGGTTTTGTCGTAAGCATAGGCTTTCTCTTTTCCATCCTCAATTTTATTGGCTACTTTACGGGCCTCAATCATTGTATTGACCTTATTTTTAATTTGAGTAATGTGATCTGAAATTTCCTTGATCAATTCAATCCGGTTACCGGCCAGTTTCTCAAATTCTCCGTCACCAAATACCTCTTTTAGCCCTTTGACGTTTTCAACCAATTGTGTTTGATAGCGAACTGCGGTAGGTACAATGTGGTTGATAGCCAGATCTCCCAATACCCGGGCTTCAATCTGGATTTTCATGGTGAATTTTTCATATTCGACTTCAACACGGCCTTCCAGCTCTTTTTCAGAGAAAACACCCGTTTTGTCGAAGAGCTTTTTAACTTTTTCTGTCAAATAGGCTTCGAGTGCAACAGGTACACTTTTGATATTGGTGAGGCCACGTTTTTCAGCTTCTGTCACCCATTCTTCACTATAGCCATTGCCATCGAAACGGATGGGCTTACATATTTCAATGTATTTTTTTAATACCTGGAAAATGGCTTCGTCTTTCTTAATTCCTTTATCTATGAGCTCATCAACATCTGTCTTAAACTCGATGAGTTGTTCTGCAACAGCGGTATTCAGCGCGATCATTGCCGACGAACAGTTGGCCGAAGAGCCAACAGCCCTGAATTCGAAACGGTTACCTGTAAAGGCAAACGGTGAGGTACGGTTTCTGTCGGTGTTGTCGAGCAGAATTTCTGGTATACGACCGATGTTCAGTTTTAGTGATGTCTTTTCTTCGGGAGACATTTTCTTGTCACTAACATTTTGTTCGATCAGGTCGAGCATTTTGTTTACCTCGGTACCCAGGAAGGCCGAAACGATTGCCGGTGGAGCTTCATTGGCACCAAGCCGGTGTGAGTTCGATGCGGTCAGTATGCTTGCACGCAGCAAATCCTGGTGCTTGTATACTGCCATCAATGCATTGACCACAAAGGTTAGGAACTGAAGATTGCTTTTGGGATTCTTACCAGGAGAGTATAGGTTGACTCCTGTATTGGTCGACAAAGACCAGTTGTTATGTTTTCCTGAACCATTGATGCCGGCAAAGGGTTTTTCGTGGAAGAGAATTCTGAAACCATGCCTGCGGGCTACTTTTTTCATTAGGTCCATGATCAGCTGGTTGTGATCGTTGGCAATGTTTACTTCTTCGAAAATAGGTGCAAGCTCGTATTGGTTGGGAGCAACCTCGTTGTGGCGGGTCTTTACCGGTATTCCCAGTTTATAGGCTTCATTTTCAAGATCGATCATATAGCTGCCTACTCGTTCGGGAATGGAGCCAAAGTAATGATCGTCGAGCTGCTGGTCTTTCGATGATGAATGGCCCATTAGGGTGCGGCCCGTCAATACCAGGTCAGGACGGGCATGGTACAGTGCTTCATCAATCAGAAAGTATTCCTGTTCCCATCCAAGATTGGCATTTACTTTCGTTACGTTACGATCGAAATACTGACATACAGCTACAGCAGCCTTGTCGACAGCACTCTGTGATTTTAACAGCGGAGCTTTATAATCGAGCGCCTCTCCGGTATACGAAATAAATATGGTTGGAATACATAGGGTGGTTCCAATGATAAATGCAGGAGATGAAACATCCCAGGCTGTATAGCCACGGGCTTCAAAAGTCTGACGTATGCCACCGCTTGGAAAAGAAGATGCATCGGGTTCCTGCTGAGCAAGCAGTTTGCCTGAAAAGCCTTCAACCACACCACCATTTTCATCCAGGTCGATAAATGCATCGTGTTTTTCAGCTGTTCCGTCAGTTAAGGGCTGAAACCAGTGGGTGTAGTGGGTTGCGCCATTGTCCATGGCCCATGCCTTCATTCCTGTAGCTACACCATCAGCAATCTTGCGATCGATGGTTGTACCGTTGTCGATGGCGTCAACAACAGCCTTGTATGCGTCTTTCGACAAATATTTCTTCATTTTGGGGCGATCGAATACAAGCATTCCATAATAATCGGATGTCAGATCAGATTCCCTCTTTACCTGTACAGGTTTTCTTTCTAAAAGCTTTTCAAAAGCTGCTAAACGAAAAGTTGCCATAGCTAATTGTTTTAATTATCGTTTTATCATTACCATTTCTGAAGATCGGTATGATGATCTGGCATTTTGTCAAAACGTAAAATTTTTAATTATTGAGAAAATACCCATTAAAAATGATCATCTGACACAAAAAAATGAAATTTTGTTGAATTATTTGCAGAATTGGTGAATAAAAAACAGAAAAATTAACATTGAGTCCATTTGAGTGAGGCTAATGATGATAAAAAGGTGTAAAAACACAAACAGACTTGGTTTAAAATGGGGGTCGATGAATAGTAAATATAATTAAGAGGCGCGCCAGGGGTAAATTCTTCAGGATATTCTTCGCTGTCTTACTTTTTCTTTAAATTGCTTGCTGGTGTGATATAAGGTGCAGTAAAACAGTGATTAAGGTGAGTTTTGTATTCCTTTATAAATAGGTTGGAATATAAAATAGAAATTTTCAAAATCGAAAAAATAGTTAGTTCAGGTCGTGTTTATGCGGGGGGCTAATTAATAAAACATGTTAGTTTATTGAAAAATAAAAAATGTTAAAGTGTCGTTATTCAATAAAAAAAGCAGACTAAAAAATCTGCTTATTTTATTTGAGCTGTCAAAATGTTATTGGTGCTTTTCGGTGAAATATTGATAAAACAGAGGAATGGTCTCTATGCCTTTGTAAAAATTTTCCAGCGGGAAGTTTTCGTTTGGGGAATGTATGGCATCAGATTCTAAGCCAAAACCCATTAAAATGGTTTTTATTCCAAGTATCTCTTCAAAAGTTGAAACAATAGGTATGCTGCCTCCACTACGCACGGGAAGGGGCCTTGCACCAAATGTTTGAGTCATTGCTTTTTCTGCAGCCAGGTAAGCGGGGTGGTCAATCGGACACACGTAGGCCTGTCCGCCGTGAAGGTACTCTACCTTCACTTTAACTGAACGTGGAGCAATGCTCTTAAGATACCAGTCAAGCAATTTGGAAATTTCGTGGTGATCCTGATCAGGTACCAGCCTGCTTGATAATTTCGCATAGGCCTTTGAGGGAAGAACGGTTTTAGCTCCCTTTCCTGTATAACCACCCCAAATTCCACAAACATCGAACGAGGGTCTGATGCCGGTGCGTTCGATGGTGGTGTAGCCCATTTCACCAAAAAGTTTGTCAACGCCAATTGCCGACTTATAAGCCTCCTTGTCGAAGGGGCGACTATTAAGCAGTTCTTTTTCTTCAGCAGAAACTACTTTTACTTCGTTGTAGAAACCCGGAATGGCAATGGCATTGTTTTTATCGGTGCATTTTTCAATCATACGACACAGGGCATTGATGGGATTGGCAACAGCTCCGCCATAAAGTCCTGAGTGAAGGTCGCGGTTAGGCCCTGTTACTTCTACCTGCCAGTAGGCAAGTCCTCTTAGTCCGGTAGTAATCGATGGTTTATCGGCTGCAATCATGGTTGTATCCGAAACTAAGATCACATCTGCCTTGAGCAGGTCCTTATTTTCTTCACAAAATTTTCCCAGATTGGGAGAGCCTATTTCCTCCTCGCCTTCGATCATGAATTTAACATTGCATGGAAGCGTGTTGGTTCTGATCATGTATTCGAAGGCTTTTGCATGCATAAAGCCCTGGCCTTTGTCATCGTCGGCACCACGTGCAAATATTTTCCCATCCCTTATCACTGGTTCAAACGGGTCGCTTTCCCAAAGCTCAGGCGGGTCAACTGGCATAACATCCATGTGGGCATACACCAATATGGTGGGAAGCGCCGGATCGATTATTTTTTCACCATAGGTTACAGGATTTCCGTCGGTTTCCATCACCAGTGCCTTGTCGGCCCCCGCATCGATCAATAATTTTTTCCAATATTCAGCGGCTTTGTACATGTCGGCTGCATGTTCGGGTTCAGAGCTGATTGAAGGAATTCTGATGAGACCAAAAAGTTCTTCGAGGAAACGTTCCTTGTTCTTTTCAATGTAGGTGATAATGTTACTCATGATATAGCTTTAGTGTTAATGTATGTTGAAAGGCTCCCCAATACATTATATTGTAACAGCAATGAATGTCTGGTATAATTGAGCATTCATCAAATTTATGGAAATTTTACAGGATAAAAAACAGAAAGCGGATGTGCTTCCTTACTCTTGTTCGGCTTGTTTCGTTTTGCTGGTTTCGGGTAAAAATTTTAGCGATACTGAGTTAACACAATGGCGTGTGTTTTTTTCTGTGAACCGTTCTCCTTTGAATACATGCCCCAGATGCCCGCCGCAATTATTGCAGGTTATTTCGGTACGATGTCCGTCGGCATCGATTGTGTGTTTTACAGCCCCTTCTATTTCGTCATCGAAACTGGGCCAGCCACAGCCCGAATGAAACTTTGATGAAGACCGGTAAAGCGGTGCATCGCATTTTTTACACAAATAGGTTCCCGGCACAAAATGGTCGGTATACTCGCCACTGAAGGGGCGTTCGGTTCCTTTTTGTTCGATAACGAATTTCTCGAAATTGTTAAGCTGATTGTATTGCACGGTGTCTTTCTTTTGTGGATAAAATAAAGCCAGTATGATGATGATTGTATACATTGTTTTTAGAACGATTAAATGGGTTCATAATCAATGCATGGTTCAAAAATGAAAAACCAGACATTAGTACCAATAATACAACTGAGACGCCCTGTTTGTTGGTTAAAGAACATTAAAAAACCTGCCTTGAATGATCAGGGCAGGCTTTTTAGATGAAATACTATATTATTTCAGTGTTGCGATGCGCTCTTCAAGGGCCTTGATCTTGTCTTCGGCATCGGCTTGTTTCTTACGTTCAGTCTCAACGACACTTTCAGGGGCATTGTTTACAAAGCGTTCATTACTAAGTTTTTTTAACACTGAATTTAAGAATCCTTTGGTGTAGTTAAGTTCTTCTTCCAGTTTCTGAAGTTCAGCCTCAACATCAACCTGATCGCCAAGATCGATGAAGAAACTGGAGGTTTTCACCCTGAATGAAACGGCACCCTTCAGGTCTTCATCTATTTTTTCAATTTGTGCAATGTGACCTAGCTTCTGAATGACAGCATTGAAGCGGGTATTGTATCCCTTCGATCCTTCATTGACCAGCAGATCGATGGCGTCTTTAAAGGCGATGTTGTTCGACTTTCGGATGTTGCGTATGCCGGTAACCGTTTCCTTTACATCTTCAAAATCACTCAGAAGCTGTGCATCGGAGTGGAGATACACTGGCATCGGGCTGATCATGATGCTTTCACCTTTCTGGCGTTCGCTTATAAGTTGCCATATTTCTTCGCTGATAAAAGGCATGAAGGGGTGCAGTAATCTCATCAGATCGTCGAACAAGCCAATGATTTTGTTGTAGGTTGTTTGATCGATGGGCTGCTGGTAGGCAGGTTTCACGATTTCGAGCAGCCACGATGAAAATTCGTCTCTGATGGTAGTATAAATGAGCATCAGGGCATCCGAAATTCGAAATTTATCGAAATGCTTATTCATCTCTTCAATGACACTGCTCATTTTTGATTCGAACCATTCGATGGCTAATTTAGCATGTTCGGGCTGGGGAATGCTCGTATCGACCTCCCAGCTTTTTACCAGCCGGAAAGCATTCCATATTTTGGCTGTAAAGTTCCGGCCTTGTTCGGGCAGGCTTTCGTCGAATAACAGATCGCCACCTGCAGGTGAACAAAACAGCATGCCAACACGAACTCCATCGGCACCATATTTTGCAATCAATTCAAGTGGGTCGGGTGAGTTGCCCAGCGATTTCGACATTTTTCGACGTTGCTTGTCACGCACCATTCCGGTGAAATATACATTCTTAAAAGGCTTTTCTTCGCGGATGCCATAGCCGGCCATAATCATCCGGGCTACCCAGAAAAAGATAATATCGTGTCCGGTAACCAAATCGTTCGACGGATAGTAATACTGAATTTCTTTATTGTTGGGTTGGCTTATTCCGCCAAAAACCGAGATTGGCCAAAGCCATGATGAGGCCCAGGTGTCGAGCACATCATCATCCTGTTTCAGGTCGTTGGCGCTTAGCGCCGTGTTGCCTGTTTTTTCGCGGGCTAATTGTAAGGCTTCTTCCAGGCTTGCAGCCACTACATAGCTGCCATCGCTAAGGTAGTAAACCGGAATTTGATGGCCCCACCAAAGTTGACGGCTAATGCACCAGTCCTTGATGTTTCCCATCCAATGGCGGTAAAGGTTTTTGAATTTTGCCGGATGAAATTCAACGTCGTCATTTTCAACAGCGTCGAGTGCCGGTTTGGCCAGTTTGTCCATTGAAAGAAACCATTGAGCCGAAAGTTTGGGTTCGATAACAACATTGGTGCGTTCGGAGTAACCTACTTTGTTTTTGTAGTCTTCAGTTTTTACCAGATTTCCAGCTTCTTCAAGCATGGGGACGATTAGCTTGCGGGCTTCGAAACGGTCGATGCCAATCAGGAGTCCTGCGTTTTCGCTAAGTGTACCATCATCGTTAAAAGTATCAATGGTTTCCAGGTTATGACGCATGCCAATCTCGTAGTCATTGACATCGTGTGCAGGTGTTATCTTTAAGCAGCCGGTACCAAACTCTCTGTCAACATAGTCATCTTCGATGATAGGGATACTTCGCTTAATTAAAGGTACCAGCACTTTTTTCCCTTTAAGATGTTTAAAGCGCTCATCTTCGGGGTGCACGCAAACGGCAGTGTCACCCAGGATGGTTTCCGGCCGCGTTGTGGCTATGGTAACCCACTCGTCATGTGAGTCTTCAATTTTATATCTTACATAGTAAAGTTTCGATTGTTCTTCTTTATGTATAACTTCTTCATCCGAAACTGCTGTCTTGGCGCTGGGATCCCAGTTAACCATTCTCACACCACGATAGATGAGACCTTTGTTGTATAAATCGACAAATACCTTAATTACCGATGCTGAACGTTCTTCGTCCATGGTAAAACAGGTTCGGTCCCAGTCGCACGATGCGCCCAGTTTTTTTAATTGTTCCAGAATTATTCCGCCATGTTTTTCGGTCCATTCCCAGGCATGATCAAGAAACTGCTCCCTTGAGAGCGCATGTTTATCGATGCCTTCCGATTTTAGTTTATTAACCACTTTGGCTTCAGTGGCGATGGACGCATGGTCGGTTCCCGGCACCCAACAGGCATTTTTTCCCAGCATCCGGGCGCGGCGTACAAGAATGTCCTGGATGGTGTTGTTGAGCATGTGTCCCATGTGTAAAACGCCGGTGACGTTGGGCGGTGGAATTACAATGGTGTAGGGTTCACGGTCGTCGGGTTCGGAATGAAAATATTTATTTTCCATCCAGTAACGGTACCATTTGTCTTCAACTTCAGAAGGATTATACTTGCTGGGAATTTCCATTGATTAATGTTGTTTCTGTTAAAATCGTACAAAAATAAAAAAAATGATGTTGGTAAGCTGAAAAAGGGCAGGAATTACAAGTTGGCATAAAAAAAGGAGACATCATCTGATGTCTCCCAAAAAACTATCCCCCAAACTAAAACGCCAAACATGAAAAAGACTTGATCTGAATGAAATCAATCATGTTTGTAATTGATTTCTTGTACAAATATAAAGTGTGTTTTTTTACAATGCAAGTTTTTTTTAATGAATTTTCATTGTTTGTTGATTTTTTTTTAACACCTATGATGTAAGTTGCACAAATACAGCAATATGAAATTTCAAAAAAAGATGTCCAAAAAGTTGACTTTTTAGTTGAAAAGCTGTATGTGTATATCATACACAATTATAGGGATTTCTCAATATCTTCATATTTTAGATTGAATGCCTCTGCAACACCCTGATAGACAATGTGTCCATCCACAATATTGAGGCCCTTACGTAGTGCCGCTGATTCCCTGCATGCAGCTTTCCATCCCATATTGGCAATTTTAATGGAATAAGGTAAGGTGGCATTGGTAAGTGCAATGGTTGATGTACGTGGAACTGCTCCGGGCATATTGGCTACAGAGTAATGAATCACATCGTCGATTACAAAGGTTGGATCATCGTGGGTAGTAGGATGGGTCGTTTCGATACAGCCTCCCTGGTCAACTGCAACATCGACCAATACTGTTCCGGGTTTCATGCTGGTGAGCATGTCTCGCGTAATCAGTGAAGGTGCTTTGGCCCCAGGAATAAGAACGGCTCCTATAATAAGGTCATGTGTTGAAATGAGTTCTCTGATATTAAACTCGTTGCTCATCATGGTCTTCACATTGGCTGGCATAATATCGTCGAGGTAACGCAGGCGGGGGAGACTGATGTCCATAATGGTGACATCGGCACCTAGTCCGGCAGCCATTTTTGCCGCTTCGGTACCCACTATTCCTCCTCCTATGATCAACACTCTAGCGGGATGAACACCTGGAACCCCACCCAGAAGTACACCACGTCCGCCATAGGTTTTTTCAAGGTATTTTGCACCTTCCTGAACCGACATGCGTCCCGCTACCTCCGACATGGGAATCAGCAATGGAAGGCTGCGGTCGGGTAATTCAACCGTTTCGTAGGCCAGACATACGGCCTTTGATGCGATCATGGCCTTGGTGAGCACCTCAGATGAAGCAAAGTGAAAATAGGTAAATAGAATCTGGTCTTTCTTAACCAGCTTGTATTCTGGCTCAATGGGTTCTTTTACTTTGATGATCATTTCGGCAATGGAATAAATTTCTTCGATGGTGCCCAGAAGCTTGGCGCCTACCAGGGCATAATCCTCATCCATAAAACCGCTGCCTTCACCAGCTGTTGACTGAACATAAACTTCATGACCATGTTTAACCAATTCACCGGCTCCTGCCGGGGTTAAAGCGACCCTGTTTTCGTTGTTTTTAATTTCCTTAGGAACACCAATTATCATAGCTAATTTTTTTTGTTTAATTCAAAAATACGCTACCTGTCAGCTGTAAAATATGATAAAACCCATGTAAACAAGGGGCTGGCAACAATTTGTAGCTGATTTTTTTCATCTTTTTTTCAATGCTTGAAAATTGAAAGACAGTGTCATTTTTCGGTGTTAAAAATGTGGCTGAAGGGTATTTTTTATTTCAATCTGTTAGTTTTATCTTTACGCGATTTGTTAAAAAGCAAAAATTTATGCCGGAAGTATCAAAACGAGGGGTAAGAATGCCTGCGTCGCCAATCAGAAAGCTGGTTCCACACGCCGACAGGGCCAAAGCCAAAGGAGTTCATGTTTATCATTTGAACATCGGTCAGCCCGATGTGCATACGCCTCAGGTGGCGATTGATGCGATCCGAAATATCGACCGAAAGATACTGGAGTATAGCCCAAGTGAAGGTATCGGTTCCTATCGGGAGAAACTGGCGAAGTATTATCACAAATTTAATATTGCCGTCGAGGCCGACGATATCATTATTACAACAGGTGGATCGGAAGCAGTTACTTATGCTTTTCTGGCCTGTCTCGACCCGGGCGATGAGATTATTGTACCCGAACCTTCGTATGCCAACTATACAGCATTTGCCATTGTGGCCGGGGCCATTGTGAAAACAATTCCTTCGAAAATTGAAGAGGGATTTTCATTGCCTCCGATTGAAAAATTTGAAGCACTCATTACCCCGAGGACAAAAGGGATTATGATCTGTAATCCCAATAATCCGACTGGTTATCTTTACACGCAGAGTGAAATGAATGCAATACGGGATTTGGTGAAAAAGTACGACCTGTATTTGTTTTCAGATGAAGTGTACCGGGAGTTTTGTTATACGGGTGCACCTTATATTTCGGCATTTCATCTCGAGGGCATTGAAGAAAATGTAATTCTCATCGATTCTGTATCGAAACGTTACAGCGAATGCGGAATCAGGATTGGTGCACTGATATGTAAAAACAAAGCGGTACGTGCCAATGTGATGAAATTCTGTCAGGCGCGTTTAAGTCCGCCTTTGATAGGGCAGATTGCAGCCGAAGCTTCGCTTGATACTCCCGACGATTATATGCTCGAAGTATACAATGAGTATGTAGAGCGCAGAAAATTTTTAATTGACGGCTTGAATCGCATCGACGGGGTTTATTCACCTATTCCTATGGGCGCCTTTTATACTGTGGCCCGCTTACCTGTTGATGATTCGGATAAGTTTTGCGAATGGCTGTTAAGCGATTTTACTTACGAGAACAGTACGGTATTTATGGCGCCGGCCAGTGGTTTTTACACCACCCCCGGTTTAGGTTACAACGAGGTTCGGATTGCCTATGTGCTCAACAAGACCGACCTGGGAAAGGCATTAAGAGTACTTGAAGAGGCTTTGAAGGTTTATCCCGGTCGAGTATAAACATAAAAAAACCCGCATTGCTGCGGGTTTCTTTTTAAGAAAATTTGCTTGCTTATCTTTTATGAGAAAATTAATTCAGAATGTGGCTGTAGTTCTCATTCAACAGCTGTGGTACAAACGAAGCAATGTAGTTAAGTGCTTTTTCTTCGTTTAATTGCTTTGGTGAAAGTTTCGACTGGTAGCTCATTTGTTGCTGATCGATCACTGCTTCGTTGATCATCGGATCAACAGTGCTCTGCGAGCGTTTTACTGATTTTACTCCAAAACCTTCGGCTGTGTTTACATAGCGAACTTCGAAGAAGTTGTTTTTAACAATGTACTCTTCACCTTTTTTTGTAACGTTTTTGTAAACAGTGATTCCTTTACTGCTGTCGCCATAATTGATGTTCCACGACTTTTCAAAATCGAGTGTGGCTTCAACTGCATCGTTGGTGCTGATAGTAAACGATTCGGTTGCCTTTACAATGCCTTTGGCATTAACACTCAAAACGGAAATCAAAAATACGATAAGGATTGCGTTTGTTAAAATAATTCGTTTCATAGCATTTTATTTAATGTGTGGCTAACTATTGTGTTTGTTTGATAGGTGCAAATTAAGGCTGCTTTTAGCCCTTAAAAACTGATTAAAGTTGGTCTTCATTTTTTAAACAAATTAACATTTGTTAACATTATTGGTGTTTATAAAAGCTATGATGAAATATGAATGAAAGTGATATTTTTGGGGGAGTTCGGCTTACGAAGTATAAGCGAATGCTTTGTTTTAAGTAGAATTTGGTTTTGCGCTGCCTGCAGCAGAAGGAGGTAGATTTTCTTGAAATAGATGCAACTGTGTTAAGCCAATGTTAAGCCACAAAAAAACCTCTGTTGACTACAGAGGTTAGTGCTTTCCTATTTGTTTCAGCTTTGCTTATACATATTCATCACCCTTGCTGATTTTGACATCATTTACGATTTGTCTGATTTGTTGTTCTTCCTCTTTTTTACAAATCATCAGCGTATTGTCCGACTGAGCTACAATGTATCCGTCGAGGCCCTGTATAACAACGAGCTTGTCGTCGGTAATGTTAACAATGCAGTTGTTTGTATCGTACAATTTAACATTGGCTGCATTGACTGCATTTTGTGCTTCATCTTTTTCTGAATTATCCCAAAGCGAGCCCCATGTTCCCAGGTCGCTCCAGCCAAAATCGGCACACAATACATATACATTTTGTGCTTTTTCCATCACACCGTAGTCGATGGATATGTTACGGCATTCCGAATAGGTTTTATTCAGGAAGGCAGATTCTTCGTCGCTGTAATAATACCTGGCTCCTTTGGCAAAAAGCTCGTTCACATCGGGGAGGTAATTGTCGAATGCTTTCATAATCGACTTGAGCGACCAAAGAAAGATACCTGAATTCCAGAAGAACTCACCACTTTCCATAAAGACCTTTGCCATTTTCAGATCGGGCTTTTCGGTAAAGGTTTTGACCTTGTGCAGGTTTTCTACACCATCGAATTTTACATTCCCGTTTATCTGGATGTAGCCATAGCCTGTTTCGGGACGGCTGGGCCTGATGCCAAGCGTAAGCAAAGCATCGTGCTGCGCAATGAAATTGAGTCCGTTGCTTAAATGTTTGATAAAATCATCTTCCTTGGTGATCAGGTGATCCGAAGGTGCAACAATGATGTTGGCCTCAGGGTTCTTTTTCATGATTTTGTGGCTTGCATAAGCGATGCAGGGTGCAGTATTTCGGCGCATGGGCTCACACAATACCTGTTCTTCATCCAGATCGGGAAGTTGTTCCATAACCAGTTCCTTGTAGTCGAGGTTGGTTACAATCAGGAAGTTTTCAACCGGACAAATCTTTAATAAGCGCCGGTAGGTTTGTTGTATGAGGGTTTCGCCGGTACCTAAAATATCGAGAAATTGTTTTGGACGCGATGATTTGCTGAGTGGCCAGAAACGGCTTCCGATTCCGCCAGCCATGATCACGCAAAAATTATCTTTCATATTTGAATTGTTTTTGTTGGAGCTTAAATATACCTAAAATATCATTTTCAAACAGTGTGCTGAAACGATTCCTTGCTTCAAAATTGATAAAAAGCACTTTCAACTGATTGGTTTGTTGTCATTATTTGTTTCTGAATAATTTCATGCTGAGAAGGATATGTTACAAAATGGCGACTCATTGATACGGTATCATTTTTTTATTTGGGCTGTAACCTGATAACAGGAATGAGCATTTCTTCCATCGAAATTCCACCATGCTGAAAAGTATCGCGATAGTAGTTGGCATAGTAATTATAATTATTTGGATAAGCAAAGAAATCCTGATTCATGGCAAATATAAACGAAGTACTGACATTGTTTGACGGCAGGCGTGCTTCTTCAGGTTTTTTTATCTCAAATACTTCTTTGGGATTGTAATTCAGATTGCGCCCCAACTTGTATCGAAGGTTGGTATTGGTGCTTCGTTCTCCTATCACTTTTAAGGGATTGTTCACCCTGATGGTTCCGTGATCGGTTGTCAATATCAGTTCGTAATTGTTGTCGCTCAAATCCTTGAGCAGATCAGTCAGGCCCGAATGTTTGAACCAGCTGACCGTTAGCGAGCGGTAGGCTGCTTCGTCGGAAGCCAGTTCCCTGATCATGTTCATCTCGGTACGGGCATGCGAAATCATGTCGACAAAATTCAACACAAGTACGGCCAAATCGGATTGCAACATTTTATTCAGGTTGTCGGTCCCTTTTCGACCCGGTTTTACCGAAGTAATTTTTTCGAAGAAAAGCTTTTCTTTACGTCCGTGACGAGACATTTGTTGTTTTAATAGCTCTTCCTCAAAATTGTTCTTCCCGCCTTCTTCATTGTCGTCGTCGGACCAGAACCGGGGTGATATTTTTTTAATATCGGCAGGCATCAGGCCTGAAAAGATACTGTTGCGGGCGTACATGGTAGCAGTAGGAAGAATGCTCATGTACATTTCATCTTTAACCACCGAATAATACTCGCTGATGATGGGACTCAGAGCACGCCACTGATCAAAGCGGATGTTGTCGATGATCATCACAAACACTTTCTTTCCTTCGTCGAGTACCGGAAAAATACGTTTGGGAAAAAGATCGGGTGATATGAGCGGCCGTTCCTTGTTGTTACTGTCGAGCCAGCTTATATAGTTTTTGGCAATGAAACGGCAAAAAGCATGATTGGCTTCGGTCTTTTGCATTTGTAATACTTCGTCCATGGCTTTGTCGTCGGAATTGCTTAATTCCATTTCCCAGTAGGTGAGCTTGCGATAAACTTCTTCCCAGTCGCTGATGGTGTAGGAGTCGTTAATTTGCATGCCGAGTTTTGAAAAGCCCATTTGATAGGCCGAAGTGGTTTGTCGTGTGACGAGTTCCTTTTTGTTGATGTTCTTTTTAATCGAAAGTAAAATCTGCTTCGGATTTACAGGTTTAATCAGGTAGTCGGCCATTTGAGATCCAATGGCTTCATCCATGATCGATTCTTCCTCGCTCTTGGTGATCATCACAACCGGTACCAGGTTGTTGATCTGTTTAATAAGATTCAGGGTTTCGAGTCCCGAATAGCCTGGCATGTTTTCATCGAGAAAAATGATGTCGAGCGGATTTTCCTTAACGATCTCGATGGCATCGGCACCATTGGTTGCACTTAGTACGTCGTATCCTTTGTTCTCAAGAAAAATAATGTGTGGTTTCAAAAGGTCAATCTCATCGTCGACCCATAATATTTTAATGCGCTTTGCAAGCATAGGCTGTTTTTTGTGTAAAGTTAATGCTTCTTTTAATCTTCTGCTGACTTTATAACAAGCCCATTTGGCAATTATTGTTCATTTTGCACGATTTGACAACTTTTAACGCTTAGGCCCCTTTGATGCGTTTTGATGCAGGAATGCGGAATTGGACCCAAAAAGAGCCTGACCAGACCATGGCTTTACAATGCAAGGCAAATGAATGACGGCTTATTCTTCAATATTATAAAACTGCTGGTAGAAGCGCTGGTAGTCGCCTATGTCTTTCGATTCCTTTAGCAATTCCAGATTGGGTTGTGAAATTAAAAAGCGTTTATAATTCACATTGCGCAGCGACATGCCGATCCGGCGGTCAGCATCAAGAACGCGAAGGTATTCATTGGCTTGCTCAATTGTGCCAATTCCTGTTACCATAACAAGCGAACGGAAGTCGTCGAAGTTTTCTACCTGAACGGTGATTCCGTTTCCACGGAAATTTACTGCATTGAGTCGGTTGAGGTAGGTGGTAAGCAAGGTCTGATTCGATCCGCCTGATGGCAAGAGGTAAATCAGATTTTGATCGGCTCCGGCATCGAATGAAAACTCACCATCGTAGCTTGAAACAGGAGCTTCACTGGCTGTTACCGAAGTGGTATCTTCAGTGGTTTCCTTGCCTGCAGTCGGGTCAGTAAGCAGTGGTGCTTCCGATATTTCTTCACTTTTTTCTGTTTCATTTTCAGCAAGCGGGTTGAGCTCACTGACTGTGCTTTCTGCATTGCTTGCCTGTTGTTGCTGCGCTGTTACTTCTTCAGGCAGTGTTTGGTCTGCTTCTTTGACTGAAGTGTTTTCTTCGGACCTGATCTGGCTTTGTTCCGGAGTTTCCTCAATGCTTTCATCTTTTGGAGCAGGGGGTTTCCGGTATACATAGTTTCGCTGATAGAATTCCTTCCATTCGTCAATGTTGTTGTTTTGTTTCAGGGAATCCAGGTTGGGATTGCTGATAATGTATTGTTCGTACGGTGTTTCTCCAAGGCTTTCAAAAAGTGCTTCCTGTTCTTTTATTTCATTGAGATACTGAAGGGCCAGATAAGCATTTTCAAACTGAACAACCTGAAGCATGGTCGCGTCGGGCAGATTGCCGGGAACAACACGCAGGCGTTGCTGGCGGTGTTTGTCGAGATTGTAACGTACCAGGTCGCGCATCACAAATCCTGTGCGGTACCTTGGTTCGTTGATTAACAACAGGTAGTTGTGTGGAAGATTGTAGTCGTTAACGAAAGGCTGACTGGCAGGGTCGGGTGCCTGATACAACGACGTGTCGATATCGATTTCTACAAATTCACCCTGCTCGACAACTTCTTCCTCTTCGTCACGGTTGAGACGGGCCATCAATTCCTCGGGCGATTCGAGTTCTTCTTCGGGGAACTCACCGGTGGTAAACGAACTGTAATTTTTTACGAAAAACTTCAGGTATTCATTGTAGGAACGGTCGCCAAGCATTTCGCGATAATTGTTGCTTGAAACAATGAAATTCAGGAATTTTTGACCGGCCAGTGTTTTAAATACTTCGGGTTTGCGGATAATGGAGAGGAAGTAAACCATCGCATTCTCCTTGTTTCCGAAGTTGCGAACGATGATAAGCTTTGTTTCGTTATTCAGGTTTTCTGTTTCGATGTCGAAATCGAGTGCTGTATAATGATCGATGTTGTAGTTGGCGATATCGAATTTGAGCCGGTTTACATCAATGCCATCGTCGTTGGGGAAGGCAATGATGAAGTAGTGAAGCAGTCCGGTGTTGTCGTCCCATTTTGCATCAAAGGCATTTTGCTCTTCTTCGTTTTGTGGAAGAAGTTCCATGTTTTTTATTACCTCATTCAGATAACCGGTATTTACCAGCTGATCGTAATCTGAAAGTTTATCCTGACTGATCAGCCCGGCAATTTGTTGAGCCAGTGGAGTTGGTTCGGCTTTTGGCCATGTATTGATATAGGCATTGAGTGAATCGGTAAACTGCTCTTTGTTGAGCTGTCGTGAACCAGCAATCATTTCGATGAAGCGGGCTTTGGGTACCATGGCCGAATCGGGCTGGTAATTGAGCACCATACGGCTGTATTTCAGAGCCTGATCAAAGTCGCGGTATTTATAATGATTGAATGCATTTTGATAAAGTGTGTTAATGCTGTCGATCCGGGCTTCTTCTTCAATAAAGAAGTTGGGATTGATGAGGTATTTGGCATAGTTTGAATTGGGATAACGGTCGAGGATTAATTGTTTGTAATAAGCGGCACTGTCGCTGTTCTCGATGGTAGTGTACAAATCCCACAGATGAAAATAGCTTGGCAATTCATACATATTTCCCGGGTAGCGTTGATTCAGACTCTTGAACTGCTCGATGGAGCGTTCAAAATCGCTGAAGTCGGTTTTGAAAATATTTCCTGCATTGAATAAGGCATCGCGTATTTTTTGGTTGGAAACAGCCAGTAATGAATCGTTGCTGGGAATGTCCTGAAGGTAGAATTCGCGGGTAGTGGGGTCATCAATGCGCGGTTCTTCTTCGGGAAGTTCATCTAAAAGTCCGATTGAATCGGCTTCGGCAAGTGCTTCCGGGCCTTCCTGATCGTAGGAGATCGATTTATCGCTTCTCCTCCAGTTATCTTCATTTTTACGGTCGCCCCACAGTCTTTCAAATTCCTGCTTTCCGTACGACACCGTTGACGGATTGTAGAAATACCATCCTCCACCACTTCCGTTAAGTCGCATGCGGTTGTTCATCGAGTTTCCATAAGCTCCGGCATACATGCCATCGGCTCCTGATGCTTCCATTTCGGCAAGTCGCTTTTCTTCCTCCTGTATCCAGGAGTTGATTTTTGCATCGAGCATTTCCGGGCTCAGGGCAGCCAGTGCCTGCAGGGAGTCTTCGGTTTCGATGGTTAGCAGATTGTTTACCAGCCGGCTGAGGCTGGCATGTTGATCGGCAATTTGAGGATAATTGGGATAATTCTCGTCGATCACCACCATGGCACTGTCGTAATAGTTTCCGGCTGGCAGGTAAGCGCGTTTTTCAAAGTAGATTTCGGCCAGCGTGAGACAACTCAGGGCGCGCTGATGGGTGTTTTCGACCGAAACTGCTGCCGAACGGCGATAGTATTCAAGGGCATCGTCGATTTTGCCTTCGTTATACAGAATATTGCCCAGGGCATAATAAATCTGGTCGAGGAAGGGTTCATTTCTTTTTTTTCTGCTCATTTTATTGAGCGACTTTCTCAGGGTAGCCACATCGCCTTCGCCTGAAAAAACACCTGCACTGTTGATGCGGGCATTGAACATCATTTCGTAATCGGGACGACGACGGACCACCTGCCTGTAGGCTTCGAGTGCTTTTAGTTTGTTTCCCTGTTCCTGATACAATTGTGCCAGAATAAAGGTATAACGTGTCTTGCGTTCGTTTCCTTTAATTTTTTTAATTCCAATGTTCAGGTATTGTATGGCTTCCTCGAAATGCTGTTGTTTAAGATGCAGATCGGCAGCAACAATGGCCAGTTCACCTTCGAGCGCTTCAGGAAACTGATCGTTGCCTTCGAGCGATTCGATCAGCTCGGCCGCTTCGGTATATCGTTCCGCTTCGTTATAAGTGCGAACCAGCCACAAATAAGCCTGGTATTTTACATCTTCGTCTTTAAATTTTCGTAAAGTAAGTGTGAAGGTACTGGCTGCCATCAGGTATTCTTTCTGATACAGATAGGCCTTTCCCATCATGATGTAGGCATCGTCGACCCATTTGTTGTATTCGGGTTTTATGGGTTTCCTTTTTCGGGCATTGGTTTTCCGCCGGTTCGATTCGGGTTGATTGGTAATTGAATGGAATTTGATGAGTTTGGTTGCTTTGTCGATGGCCGTGTTCATGTCGCTCATCACCAGGGTTTCGGTTCCCGGCAGACTGGTTTTGAAAACGGGCAGTATCTTTGTATAATCTTCTTCAACGCGGGTTTCAATTTTCTCCAGTCCCATCTTCATGGCTTCGTCGCCATTGAAGTAAACATTGTAATGAGCGGTCAGATTATGGTAATTTCTGTTCACAAACGTATTCTTCTCGGTTGAACAGGAAAGAAGTACCAATGTCAACAAAAACGCGATGATATTCTGATGTGGTAATGTGTTTCTCAAGGTCTAAAATCGTTGTCTCGGAAAATAAAACTCTTTTTTTGCAATTATATTGTATGCACCCGTCGAAGGCTGCTTTATAAAATATGCAATAATACGAAACTTTGATAAGAATTATCAAGGAAGGGAAACACTTCGGCGGGTTTTCCACTAAAAAGCAACAGTCCCGCACCGGTGTTAGCGATACGGAACTGTTGAAAAGATGTGATTGTATTTGTTTTGATCAATGTTGGGCCAGACCATCGGTTTTAGGCAGCGACTGGTTCTGAAACACTACATCACGGGCTTCTTCCTTGATCACTGAGGGAAAGAAACAGGCAATGAGCGCCAATGCTTTTTTGGTGCTTTTGCGTTTTGGAGTAAGCAGCGACTGATAGCAGAATGCTTTGTTTTCTACCAAGCCTGCATAACTTTTTGTTGAAAGCTGTTGCCACTTTTCGGGCATTTTTCGTAAGCCTAAACCCAAATCGTTGCATACATACATTACTTCAACATTATCACCCCGAAGTAAATAGCAGCATTCCGATTCACCAGGGCATACCTCGATGGTAAAATGTGCCGAAGCATTTTCATAACTGAGCTGATAACTGTTTTCATCTAAACTGCTTACTTCATATCCTTTCAGAAAACTGTTGCTGTTACCGCTGATTGGTTTCTTTGCCCAGCTGGCAGTTGCAAGCAGGCTAACTGCGATTACGATCATTAATTTTTTCATCTTAATAAGTTTTATTGTTTCAATGGCTTATTATGTTCCGGGTGAAATGAAACGAAGGTTTATTTCCTGCGGAACGTTTGTGTTTGTAAGCTAAATTAAGTACCTGAAAAAAAATAAATTGCGAAGATCAACGATCGACCGTTGGGAGCTAATCAATAGCAGTTTACGGTAATTGATGAACCTTGGCTGCCGTATTTTTCGTTTTTAGCAGGCGAAGAGGTAATGGACTGCAAAAGCAAATGATTAACAGGTTGCTGAGGATGAAAGTCAGGCTGGCTTGCTGTGCCTGTTGTGTCGATGGGTAGTTTTAAGCTGCTTTTGATGCTTTGCAACATGTTTTTGAATAATAAATGACTGTTTTTAGTAACTTTTTCACTTTTCATACGACAAGTATAGTAACAGGAAATTTCAATGGAAAAGCAGATAAAATCACGATCGTACAGCAATGAAGTGATGCGGGTAATTGAAAACAGTTGGTTTTTTCATCCCGTTTTATGGATAGGGGTCTTGTTAATTCTTACAGGATTAATCAGTATTAATGGTAGCTGGCCTTTTAGTTTCTATCTTTTAAACATGCTGGTGGCACTCCCTGCCATGATGTTGTTTTCGTATGTGATGGATGCACTGGGCAACCGCTTGCTGTTTGGGAAACACCAGGCAGTTTTATTTCTTCTTCTGCTTTTTGTGTTTACCCTTGCCTGTGCTTTGCTTATTCCTGTGTTGAATCACTTTATTTTCTTTGGCTTATTGTATCCGCGTGTTTTTGAGCCCGTTCCCTGGTTTAACTGGCGCATGATCCCTCAAAATGTGATCCTTTTGTGGTTTCCGTATTTCATTCTTTCGATTAAAACCTTTTTTCTTAACTGGTTCAGAGCCGAACAGGAAAAACTGATCATTGAAAATAAACAGCTTTTGTCGGAGATCCAGTTGATGAAAATAAAGCTTCATCCGCACTTCCTGTTCAATACGCTGAATAATCTTTATGTGATGTCGACGCTCGATCACAAGAATGCGGCGGAGTACATTATGAAACTTTCGGAGCTCTACCGTATCATGTTGTATGAGTGCAACAAGGACTTTTATCCCCTCAGGGAAGAATTAAAATTAATGGATAATTATATCGAGCTGGAAAAAATCAGGTATGACGAACGACTTAAAATTGACATTCAATTACCCGAGGACATCAATGAGCAGATTATTCTTCCGCCCCTGCTTCTGTTCACTTTCGTTGAAAACGCTTTCAAACATGGATGTCGAAACGATGTGGGGAAGCCATTTATTAAAATATCGGTTCTGATTAAAGACGAATACATTCATTTTGAGTCGGTAAACAGCATTCCCGAAAACGAAGGCAAAAAATCAAAATTCGGAGGAATTGGACTCGATAATACGCAAAAACGGCTCGATTTGATTTACAAGGATGAATATGAGTTCAACAATGGAATCAGTGATGGCTGCTACCAGGTCCATCTTAAAATTCCTCAACTGACAATGTCAGGCAACTAAACAGTAAAACCTAAAACCGATCAGCATGAGAATACAATTTGTCTTTACCCTGTTCATCGTATTTCTGTTGGCAGCCTGTTCCGATGTAAAGCAGACCGAAAGGGTACTGGAGCATTTTCTCGATCGCCATGTCGATCGGATTAAACCCATCAATCAGAAATACAGCGAAGTGGTTTGGGCAACCTATACCGGACAAGCGAGTTTTACGTCCTTGCTTGAACGCTCACGCATGACCGATTCGCTCTACAGGGCGGCAGGAGAGCCGGTCGAATACTATCAAAACCTGTTAAACAATGTATACGACAATTCTAGCGATTTTGATATTTTAATGAAGATCAAAGCGTCGGGGCTGATTCAGGATCCGCTGCTAAAAAGGCAGTTCATGAAGGTATTCCGGCAATATCTTTCCATTCAAAATAGCTGGGATGAATCGGAAAGCAAACAGGCCGAATTGTTTGAACAGTTTTTCGACCTGAAGAAAAGTGAAACGGCTTTCTGGGATTCAGTGCAGCAGGTTCCCGGAGTGGATGCACGCAACGAATGGATCGAACAGTTTTCGGAACTTACCGTCGATTTCAAGGAAATGATTAAAGCCATGAACCGTGATGCCCAAAAAATGGGTTATGCGAATTATTTTCAGCTTGTCATGGATTTCAATGGGGTCGACTATCAACAGCTGGATGAATTTACAAAAATTATCGAGCAGGAGACGGCTGCCGATTACAGGCAGCTTTTGGAAGCATGCAATAGAGAAATCAATCGCAATTTTAATATACCGGCCAGCCAAATCACAGCGCAACATTACAACTATGAAGCAAAGAAAATGATGCTGCCCGAAGCCTGGGACAAAGATTATACGCGCGAAGAGTTTGTTGATATATTGAATCGTTATTTTGCTTATGGTGAATACAACACTGAATCGATTATTCAGAATTCAGATTTGTGGTTTGCTCCTGAAAAAATTAATCAGAGTTTCTTTTTCAGTGTCGATGCCGAAAAATCGGATTACAGGATTTATGCCAATATAAAAACCAATACGATGGGCGTGTATACCATGCTTCATGAATTCGGACATGCTGTACATTACCAGGAGGTAGATAAGAAATTGCCTTACCTTCTTTGTGAACCGCACACCATTGCCACCGAGGCGGTAGCCATCTATTTTAACGATAAGTTGTATCACTCAAACACACTACGAACGCTGATGGCCTTGCCCGATATTTCTGAATCGGCCTATTTCAGCGAGTTTGTCGACCCTTCACGCCTCGTATTTTTAAGAAAACTCTTGCGAAGTATCGCCTTTCAGCAACAGATTTTTGAAAACCCCGAACAGGATTTTAATGAGCTATGGTGGAGCTTGAACGAAAAATACCTGTACTATCAGACCGACAACGATAAGCGATTGCCAGAATGGATTTCGAATCAGCACATTATTTATGCCAATGGTGTTCATGTGTATTATTTGTTTGCCACAGCAGTGGCTGCCCAGCTTGAGGCTTATTTCCCCGACGATGTGATCGGTCCGGTAAAGGGTTTTATGCGTTTGGGCGATTCAATGGAGTGGAGTGATATGCTGGAACAGGTGACCGGTGAATCGTTGAATCTGAATTACCTTTTTAATTCGTACCGAAGAATCAACAAAGAGGAAGTGCCTTTCACCTTTAATGTGGTATCGGGGAAAATGCTTTCCTTTTATGAAGAAAATATCAATCAAACAATGAATCCAGCAAATAGCGTTACATAATAATAATGAAAACATGAAAACACACTGTATGATTATTGATGATGAGCCTTTAGCCAGGGAACTCATCGCCGGATATCTTGAAAAGATAGATAATCTGGAACTGATAGCAAGTTGCAGCAATGCAATGCAAGCCTTCCAGGTGCTTAAGGAAAAGAAGATCGATCTTATTTTTCTCGACATCAACATGCCCCAGATTACGGGCATCGATTTCATCCGTTCACTCAGTAACCCGCCAAAGGTGATCATCGTATCGGCACATAAAGAATATGCCCTCGAAGGTTTTGAGCTCGATGTGGTCGACTACTTACTGAAACCTGTTTCATTTAGCCGACTTTTGAAAGCCATCGACAAGTTTTTTATGCTTTCCAACAATGCTACCCGCCTGCACGGCGATTCGAGAAATACGGAAGAAGCCTTTGTTTATCTGAAAGAAAATAAGAAGGTGGTGAAGGTGGTCCTCAACGAGATCGATTATATTGAAGCAATGGGAGAATATTGTCAGGTTTTTGTCGAAGGGCGTCGGATTATTCCCAAAATGTCGATCAAGCAATTCGAGGAACTACTGGCCGACAAAGATTTTATTCGCATCCACAAGTCGATTGTGGTTCCTCTGAAAAAGGTGACGGCCTTTTCTGCCTCGATTATCGAAATCAATAAGGAGAAGGAATTGCCCATTGGCCGAAGTTATAAAAAGTCGGTTTTGCACGCATTGGAGTACAATGGGAAGGTGCAGGATACCTAAACAGTAATTTGCATTAAAAGGAAAAGCAAGTAAACCCGTGGGTACTTGCTTTTCTTCTTAATGCAAACTGACGTCGGATATTTGGCCTTGATTTTAATAGCCGTTATTCTGGCTTAGTTTATTATTCACATCACGCTCGCGTTGAGGTATAGGAAGTACTAAGCGGGGAGCATTGTAGGGCAGCTCTCCGACTGACCATTTCCAACGACGGTAATGATGTAGCCGCCAGCCTTCAAAAATCAATTCCCTGATACGTTCAGTCCTTACCAACTCGAGGTCGATTGTTTCGGGTGTTGAAAGGCCTGCGCGGCTGCGAATGCGGGCAATGTCGTTGACAGGCAAATCGCCTGTTTCGCTACCGTTCTCCAGGTTGGCTTCGGCACGTGTGAGGTACATTTCGGCCAAACGGATAAAGGTGACATTGTTCTCAAAATTAAGCCACTTGGCACAGAAAATTCCGTCGTTGCTGTTACTTCCAAAGCCCCGGTAATACATACTTTCGATGTCGCTCTCGTCTGAGTCCTCGCCCAGATCGGTCTGAATGGCAGCTCTGAGGTCTCCTTCCTCATACAAATCGAATACTTTGTCGTTCATTGCAAAATCGCTTCGTCCGGTTACATTGGTACTTGCATAAAAGGTCGACATGCCTTCATTGCCCGTTCCTTGCTCCGAGCCCAGGTTGTCGTCGTTGTTTTGCTGGAAGGCAAACACATCTTCCTGCAGGTTCGAAGGGTGATTGAACGCTGCCAGGGGTGTTTCCATCAGGCTGAACTGACCTGATTCAATCACCTCGGATGCTGCGGTGGCTGCTTTCTCCCATTCTTCTTTCATCAGGTATAAACGTGAAAGAATGGCCTTGGCAGCATAGCTGCCGGCAAAGAAGTGCTCATCGGGAGCCAGCAGGGAAGCTGCCTGTTCAAGATCAGCCTGTGCCTGATTAATTACCGCTTCGACCGAAGCCCTCGGGGGGTACATGGTGGTATCATTCTCAAGCAGTAGGGGCACAGCATCGGCTTCATTAGCTCCTCCGGGTTCATAAGCCGGCGCGAAGTAACGGGTCAGATCGAAGTAGCACAAGCCGCGCAGAAAAAGGGCTTCTCCCATTAGCTGGTTTTTTGCGTCAGGTTCGGCTACCTCAATGTGCCCCAATACCTGGTTGCAAATGTAAATTCCCTTGTAAAGATCCTGCCAGGCTTCACGGGGCCACAGCGATGAAGCCACCAGTTCCTTGTTGAGGTACTCGCGGGGTTCAAGATAGGTTCCCTGGAAAAAGATTTCTCCGTCATCGGGCAAAAGTGCCCCGGCGTGCAGTAGTTGTTGTCCGTATCCGTTTCGGATATTGACATAAGCCTGATTAAGGGCCAGCCGCAGGTTCTCGCTGCTGCTTAGTGCTGTTTCGGAATCGATGCTCTGTTTTGGTTCAATGTCGAGAAACCCGTCGCAGGCAAACAGTAGCAGGACGATGAGCATTGCTGGTATATTCTTTATTTTCATTTTATTTCTTTTTATGATTATTCGACTCAAATAGTTGTACACAATGATCGCTTTCAGAAGGTGATGTTTACACCAAACGAGTACGATTTGGCCTGTGGGGTTGAATAGTACCATATTCCCTGCTGAATATTTTCTGAAGTGGTGGTCCGGTTAATTCCGGGTGCAGTTACTTCAGGGTCGTACAAGGGAAAGTTGGTCCAGGTAAGCAGGTTTACACCGCTGAAATAGATTCTTACTTTTTCGAGAGATGCTTTGCGTGTCAGATCTTTCGGCAGGGTGTAACCCAGGGTGAGTTCTTTAAAGCGCAGATAGGAACCGTCGTAAATATAACGCGACGACATGCGGTTGCCATTGGTTACGCCGAAGCGGGCCTGAGGTACATTGGTTATGTCGCCCGGCTTTTGCCACCTGTTCATCTGATCTTTGGTTTGATTATCGACCCAGTTGGCATTGCTGCTCATGAAACGACCTGCGTCGTTGTACACATCATTGCCGTAAACAGCCTGAAAAAAGATGTTCAAATCGAAGCCCTTGTATGCAAAACGGTTGAGCATTCCACCAAACCACTCGGGATTTGGGTCACCCACCACCATGTCGGCTGCCTGCGAATAGTTGCTGGTTGTTTCGTCGCTGCCTTCTTCTACATAATAAAGGGCATCGCCATTATCGGGATCAACACCGGCATATTTTTTCATGTAGAATACTCCGATGGCCTGCCCCTCTTCCACGCGATTGGCACCAAAAGTCATGGGAGAAACAATGTTCAGTATTTTATTTCGGTTGGTAGCCAGGTTGAAACTGGTGTTCCAGCTAAAATCGCCGGTAACGTTGGCCGTGTTGATGGCCAGCTCAAAACCTTTGTTCTCCAATTCGCCAACATTTTCGGTAATGCTGGCAAAACCTGTTGTAAAGGGGAGGAGTCTGTTAAGCAGCAGGTCGGATGTCTTTTTGTAGTAAAAGTCGATTTCGCCGTTAATGCGGTTTTTGAATAAACCAAAATCGATACCAATGTCGGTTTGTGCAGTGTTTTCCCACGAAAGCTTTTCATTGGCCAGCTGTGATGGTTCAATGGCTGGCTTTCCGGCATAGCTGCTGCCATCGTACAGACCCAGTGAACCAAAGTTGTCAATTTCGGAGTTGCCGGTTACGCCATACGATGCCCTTAGTTTCAGGAAGCTGATTCCCTCGGCTGACTGGATGAAGGCTTCTTCTGATAGCAGCCATCCGGCCGAGGCCGAATAAAAACTACCAAAGCGATTGTCCTTGCCAAATTTGCTGGATCCATCAACACGGTAGCTGGCTCCCAGTAGGTATTTCCCCGCATATTTGTAGTTGATTCGACTGAAGACCGATAGGTAACTATAGCCGGTACTAAAACTGAAGAAGTCGTCACTCTCGGCTGCCGATGCAATGGTTTGAAACTGATCGGAAGGAAAGGTTTTTCCTCCTGTGCGGCTTATAAAGCGGTCGGCTTGCTGGGCCGAAGTACCTGCCGTTAAATCCAGGGTGTGCAGTTCGGCGAAGGTATTGCTGTAAGTGAAATAGTTGTCGAACGACCAGTTGAAAACATTGACATTGCGCAGGTAGGCTTTTCCGGCAGGAGATCCGTCGTCGGTTTTTCTGCTGCGGTATTGATCTTCACGCTGGTTGAGGTTGTCCATGCCAAAAACCGAATTGAAGGTGAGCCCTTCAGCCAGTTTCATCCGGGCATAAGCGATGGCAAAGGTGCGGTAAACACGGGTATCGTTTTTATCGTACTTGAAAGTCATCAGGCCATTGTAATAGAAAGTATCCTCAAAGGGTTCGTCATCAACAAAAGCAGGAAAGTAAGGTGCCTGGGCAATGAGCTGCATGGGAGTAGCAAAGGCATTGTCGTTGGCAGCCCTGAACAAATCGCTGCGCACAAAATTGAACTTGGCTCCCAAATCAATGAACTCGTTGACCTTGTGATCGAGGTTTAAACGGCCACTAAAGCGTTGGTAGTCGTTGGCAATGAGAATGCCCTCCTGATCGTCGTAACTAAAACCGAGGTAGTAGCGTGTTGTTTCACTGCCTCCCTGCGACGACAGGTTGAAATTGGATGAAACGGCCTTTCTGAAAATATGATCGTTCCAGTTGTTTTCGATGGCTTCGTCGAGGCTTTCGTAATTGGCATAACTTAATATAGTTGCTTCTCCCTGGCCGGGATCGGCCCAGCCGCTGTTTTCCATGGCTTCTCCCATCAGCTCGACATATTCGGCAGTGTTGAGAAAGTCGGTAACAATGGTTGGCCCCGAATAGGTACGTGAATAGTTTACACTAATACTCGAGGGCTGATTCTTTCGTCCCGTTTTGGTATTGATGATGACCACCCCGTTTGAGGCCCTGGAACCATAAATGGCAGCTGCCGAAGCATCTTTCAGCACCTGTATCGATTCGATGTCGTCGAAGTTGATATCCGACACCGGATTGGTTGGGTGGTTACCCGTAGTGCCCTGGTCTTCGGTAGTAATGATGATGCCGTCGACCACGTAGAGTGGCTGGTTGCTGGCGCCCAGCGAAGAAGTTCCCCTGACTCTTATTTTGACTCCTTCGCCCAGCTTGCCTGTCGATTTCTCAATAAATACACCTGGTGTTTTCCCTTGTAAAGAGGTTTCAAACGAAGGTGAATTCATTTTTTGTAGTTCTTCGCTGTTGAGTTTGCTAATGGCTCCGGTAATCTCTGATTTAATTTGTTGTCCATAACCAACTACCACCACTTCATTCACATCAACCGCCTCATCTTCGAGGCTTACGTCTAGTACAGAGCGATTGTTGATGGCTACTTTTGCTGTTTTTTTCCCGATGAAAGTAAAATGGAGTGTGCCATTGGCATCGGGTACATTAATGCGGTACTGTCCGTCGACATTGGTAACGGTTCCAATGGAGGTGCCGCTCAGAAATACAGTAACGCCTGGCAGGGCTTCCCCATCGGAGGCCGAAATGACCCTGCCTGAAATGCTTAATTCTTGTGCCATTGATGAATAGATCATGGTGAGACACAGTAGTAACATGTAAATTTTCTTCATAAAAGCAAGTTTTTGGTTTTTGATCGCTCGAAATCCACTTCGTTTTTCGAGGTGAAAGCTCAAAATAGTGTGTCCCGTTTTCTTAATAATGAATGATTGATGTACGACCTTCGTACGTATTTCAATGTCAGCCCTGAAATGTTTTATGCAGCTCATATTGTGAAAGAAGTTGTTTGTACCAGTTTACTGGGAGTTGAACATGCATGCAATCTAAGAGAGGAGTAAATGCAAAATACCGCTTTGTGTACAAACGGCCCCGGAGAAATCGAAAGCCCAAGAACAGCAAAAAGTAAGCTATGGAGGCTGTGATTTTGTTATAGATGAATTCAGCTGTTGGATTAGAATTTATAGGCAGCGCAATAAAAACAAAAGGAGGCTTGCGAAACCTCCTTTATCTTTTCGAGTTCATTGTACGAAAATGACTCTTATTAACCTGCGGTAAAGGTAATGCGTACTACTGAGTAAAAATGAAAGGATCGATCAACGACCGAAAAGCACCGGTCAACAGATGCAGCGGGTCAATTAACGGTAATAATTGGAGTAGAAACAGTCATTGTGTGTATTTTTGAGCAAACTTCTGTTCAGGGCATTTGTTAACAAATTGAAAGAAGTACAAATTTGAAGCAGCTTACTTTTCTTAAAGCATGCACTTTTGTTTTATTTTAGATTCGTTTATGTCGCACAATCATCATCATAGCAGTTCTGGTTTGACTCATGGAAAGGCTTTTGCCATTGGCATCGGACTTAATATTGCCTTTGTAGTGATTGAGGTTGTTTATGGTTTGCTGGCCAATTCGTCGGCCTTGCTTGCCGATGCTGGTCACAATGCCAGCGATGTGCTCAGTTTGATTTTTGCATGGACAGCCAGTTGGCTTGCAACGCTAAAGCCCCGGGGCAAATATACTTATGGCTGGCGCAAAACGACCATACTGGTGTCGATTGTGAATGCCTTGATGTTGTTTGGAGCTGTTGGCTTTATCGCCTGGGAAGCCGTCGATCATCTTAAAAATCCTGCTCCTGTTGCAGGAAAGCAGGTGATGATAGTGGCCGGGATAGGAGTGGTGATCAATGCCATTACAGCCATGCTGTTTATGAAGGGACAAAAGCACGATCTGAATATCAAAGGAGCCTACCTTCACATGGCAGCCGATGCCGGAGTTTCGCTTGGAGTGGTGCTTTCGGGTTTATTGATTCATTTCTCAGGATGGAGTTGGATCGATCCTGTTACCAGTTTCGTGATCATCGCAGTAATTGTATGGGGTACCTGGAAATTGTTTACCGACTCGGTTGATCTGGCCCTCGACGCGGTACCAAAGCACATCGATGCCGGCAAAGTACGTGAGTTTCTACTTTCTCAAAGCGGAGTCGATGATATACACGATTTGCATATCTGGGCCATGAGCACAACGCAGGTGGCGCTCACCGTTCACCTGATTATGCCGCATGGGGCTGGTGATCATTTCATTACTGACCTGCAGCAGTCACTTCACGACATGTTCGGGATCGGACACACCACTTTTCAGGTTGAAAGGGCTGATCTGCAAAGTGATTGTAAAACAGATTGCTAATTGGGCAACACGTATTTCAAAAATATTTATCTTTGCTTTCACTAAAACTTTTGGATGTTTAATACAATTACGGTTTCGGTAAAGTAAATAACCATCGGCTTACAGTCTGTGGTTATCCCTTCATTCGGTTCAGACCTGTTCGTGTCTGAGCACTTCTTTTATGCTTATATCTGAAATAATCATTGTGTCTCTGCAGTAAACAGATCATTTACAGCATTGAGACTAAAACTTAATTTAAACATCATGAGTGAAGAAATAAAATCAATCCACGAATTTGACATCGACCTGATATGCCGTTATTATTCAGCATTTGATCGTCAGGGGCCCGGAAGTCGGGAAGCAACTTTAAAAGCACTAAGTTTTATCGACCCACCGGGACCGGCATCGAAAATTGCCGATCTTGGCTGTGGTACCGGTGGACAAACCATGGTGCTGGCTCAGCATACTCAGGGACAGCTTACCGGTATTGATCTTTTTCCGGCTTTCATCGATCTTTTCAATCAAAATACCATGAAGCTGAATTTGCAGCAGAGCGTTAAAGGCCTTGTTGGTTCGATGGACGATCTGCCTTTCGGAGAAGAAGAGCTCGACCTCATCTGGTCGGAAGGTGCTATTTACAACATCGGCTTCGAAAAGGGACTGAATGAATGGTATAAATACCTGAAAAAAGGCGGATTTATTGCCGTCACTGAGGTGTCGTGGCTAAGCAATACACGACCAGCAGAAATCGAGCAATTCTGGATGGATGCTTATCCCGAAATTGAAACCATAGCAAGCAAGCTTGAGAAAATGCAAAAGGCCGGATATGTTCCGCTTGCTACTTTTGTTTTACCTGACGAATGCTGGCTTCAGAACTTTTATGAGCCTCAGGAAGCTATGCAGGAGGATTTCCTGAAAGAAAATGCAGGCAATGTAACGGCCGTTGAGTTGGTAGCCAATCAACGGCATGAATATGAATTGTACAAAAAGTACAAGGCGTTTTATGGCTATGTATTTTATATCGGGAAGAAGTGATGAATTAGCACCCGGACAAGCCCGTGCTAGCTGCGAATAAACAGGCCGTAATGAATAAGATCAGCTCTTAGATGAATCGCAGGCGTGTTGATGATAAAAACCACGCGTGGTTTTACTCAAAACCACGCTTGGTTTTTTCAGCAGGGGCTTTGTATTAAAATTAGCCAGTATTGTAGTGCTTAGAAACGCCGTTGGGGGCGAAGTCATCCAGGAGGGAATGAAGTGGCAGACTGTAGAAATAGGGTCCAGGCTGATCGCCTCAAAATGAATTGAATGGATTGAAGAATGGTGACAGATCAATGCCTTCCAACTTCATTCTATCGATTACCATGTGCGAGTTCAAGAGACAGATTGGGACAAGCTATGAGGGCAAGATTTTTCGTTATGATTCGTCAGTTGACAGACGCAGATCGATCCAAAAGCAAATGAATAATTTAAAAGTAAAAAGAAATGAATGACCTGGAATTATATGGCTGGAATCAGGAATTATTGCAGCAAAAGGAAGCAAGTAGCTATAAAGAACAAGTACATGGCAGGGTAATAGTGACCCACAAAACCCGTTATGTGCTTGTGGCTGAAGCAGGCAATTTCGATTGTGAATTGAGTGGTAACATGCTTTTCGGAAGGGATCGCTATGACTATCCCTGTACGGGCGATTGGGTGCTTTTTCAGCCAATTGATGATAACAAGGGGATTATTCTGGATATGTTGCCACGAAAAAAAACATTGCATCGATCGAGAAGTGATACCACTTTCGGGAAGCAGGCACTTGCCTCACATGTCGATAAAGCCTTTGTTGTACAAAGCCTCGATCAGGGTTTCAGTGTAAGGCGCATTGAACGATTTTTATTGCAGTTGGCAGTCGGGAAAATACAGCCGGTTTTGATTTTCACAAAAGCCGACTTGAATCACGATAAGGCTTCCATCGAGCAAGCAATTAGTCATCTTGGTCACAAAATTCCGGTAGTATATACCAGTATTTTTGAGGGTGGAAGTATTGAGCAGTTACGCCGTTTTATTCAAACCGGTGAAACAGTTGTTTTTCTGGGTTTGTCGGGTGTAGGAAAAAGTACACTTGTGAACTTTTTGTGTAACAGGGAGATTCAGCAAACAGCTGCAATCAGCAGTGCAACGGGAAAAGGAAAACATACCACTTCGAAGCGTGAGTTAATTTTGCTGGAACAAGGGGGTATTTTAATCGACACGCCTGGCATCAAATTGTTTGGGATTAGTACCGATGACCATGAAGCACTTTTAGAGGTGCTTGATATTGATCATTTGAAAAATGAATGTCGCTATACAAACTGTACCCATACGAATGAAAAAGGCTGTGCTGTAATTAAAGCGCTTGAAGATGGAGTTCTTGACAGGGGGATTTACAACAATTATCAAAAGTTGAAACGGGAAGCATGGCACTATACTGTTTCTGAACATGAAAAAAGAAAGCAGGGTAAGCAGTTTGCCAGGATGGTGAAACACATCAAAAGAGACCACCACAAGGGCAGGCAATAGCTCAAAGCGTCTTGTTTTGAAAATTAAAATGTGGGCTGTACCGGAGTCGAAACGTGCAACGAAAACTTGCTACACTATCAGGTGAAATTTAAACAAATAAAGTGGGGCGTACTGGAATCGAACCAGTGACCTCTTGCCTGTCAAGCAAGCGCTCTAAACCAACTGAGCTAACGTCCCTGTTACCTTATGTATAAACCAACTGTCCCGATGAAGGTCGGGAAACAGCCCTGTCATGCATTTCGTGCGGCGAAAATACTATTTTTTCTATAATCAGCTCATCACTTCACCAACGTTTTTGGTAAATGATGAGCTTTTTTTTATTCCACGGTTACACTTTTTGCCAGGTTGCGTGGCTGGTCAACATCACATCCGCGAATTACGGCAACGTAATAGGCAAATAACTGCAGTGGTATTACCGCCAGCAATGGAGTAACCACATCGTCCGATTTTGGTATTTCCATAATGTCTTCAACCATGTCTGCCAGGTTGCTGTCTCCTTCGGTAACAATTGCAATGATGTTTCCTTTTCGTGCTTTTACCTCCTGTATATTACTTACAACCTTTTCGTAATAACGGTCTTTGGCAGCAACTACAACAACGGGGAGATTGCTGTCGATCAGGGCAATGGGCCCATGTTTCATCTCGCCTGCGGCATAGCCTTCGGCATGAATGTATGAAATTTCTTTCAGCTTCAGTGCGCCTTCAAGTGCTACAGGGAAGAGGTAGCCGCGTCCAAGATAAAGTGAGTTAACACTGTCCTTGTATTTTTCGGCGATGGCTTTCAACTTGAGATGATTCTCGAGAATAAGTTGAATTTTATCGGGAATACTGATCAGATCGTTCACAATGGAGAAGTAGCGCTCGTCGCTGATGGTTTGGTGCTTGCGGGCAAGGCGAAGTGCAATCAGGGTTAGCACGGTCACCTGGGCTGTAAATGCCTTGGTCGATGCCACTCCGATTTCGACTCCGGCGTGGGTGTATATTCCGGCATGTGTCTCGCGGGCAATGCTCGAGCCAACCACGTTGCAAATACCCAAAACAAGGGCTCCCTTTTCTTTGGCCAGTCTGATGGCGGCCAGTGTATCGGCTGTTTCACCGCTTTGGCTGATCGCCAGTACCACGTCGTCTTCACGGATAATTGGGCGCCGGTAGCGGTATTCCGAGGCATATTCGACCTCGACGGGCACCTGGGCATATTCTTCGATAAGGTATTCTCCAATCAGGGCTGCATGCCACGAAGTACCGCAGGCGATAATGATGACCCTTTTGGCATCAAGTATCCGGGGCATTACTTCGTTGAGTCCTCCCAGAAATACTTCTTTTGTTTGTGGATCAATGCGTCCTCTGAACGAGTCGGCAATGGTTTTGGGTTGTTCGAAAATCTCTTTCAGCATGAAGTGCTCAAAACCATTTTTCTCGAGCTCACCAACGCTGAGTTCAAGTTGCTGAATTTCAGGTTTAAGTTCTTCATCATGATCGATGCTTTTCAGCGTAAAGCTGTGCGGAGTAATGATGGCTACATCGTTGTCGTTCAGGTAAACAACATTTTTGGTGTATTCGATCATGGGGGTTGCATCCGAAGCAATGAAGTATTCGCCTTCGCCTATGCCAATGGCCATTGGACTACTTTTTCGGGCGGCAATCATGGTTTCGGGTTCGTTTTTACAAAGTACCACCAGGCCATAAGCCCCAACAACCCTCGAAAGCGCATAGCGCACAGCCTGTTCTGCATTGATATTTTCAGCTTCCGAATACATGTATTCAATCAGGTTGGCCAGGATTTCAGTATCGGTTTCGCCATAAAACCTGTAGCCCTTTTTTTCCAGATCTTTTTTAATTTTCTCGTAATTCTCAATGATTCCGTTATGAATGATGGTAAACAAGCCATTCATTGAGGTGTGGGGATGGGCATTGATATCGTTTGGCTCGCCATGGGTGGCCCAGCGGGTGTGGGCAATTCCCATATTGGAGTAAGTATCTTTGTCGGCGCAATAATTTTCAAGCTCTGATACTTTTCCTTTTTTCTTAAAAACTTCAATGTTGTTGTTCTTGAAAAGCGCAACTCCGGCTGAGTCGTATCCTCTGTATTCGAGCCGCTTGAGGCCTTTGAGCAAGATAGGGTAGGCGTTTTTGGGCCCAATGTAAGCTACAATTCCACACATGTCTTTTTCATTTAAATGATGAATAATTTGGTTGGGAATAAAAATAAGGCAAAAAAAGGGGAAAAAAAAGAGTGCTGTAAGCAGCACCCTTTGTAATGTTGTTATTCTTTTTCGAGTATCGAATCGTAGAATTGATCGTAGGCATCGATGTAGTTGTCCTCGTCCTGGTATTCGAGTACCGGAAGGCCACTTTTATTCAGTGCTTCTTCCACTTCGGCATTGATACGGGGACTTCCCTTAATGATGCCGTCGGCATATTGAATGGCGAGTTTGTTCAGATTGACATACGAAGGCTGCTCAATAATTTTCACATCTTCAGCTGTAATTTCTTCACCCTGAATTTTTTCAATCATTGTTGGATCGAGGTCATTTTTAAACTCATCGTCGTGGATGGTATACACCACTTTGGCCTGTGAGAACAAGGGATCGTCGGCATACACTTTTTTAATGAGCAGGGGTACAATTGCACCAAACCAGCCCTGACAATGAATCAGATCGGGAGCCCAGCGCAGTTTTATCACTGTTTCGAGAACTCCTTTTGCATAGAAGATGGCGCGCTCGTCGTTGTCTTCAAAGGGCTTTCCATCTTTCGATGCCATTACCGACTTACGATGAAAATAGTCTTCGTTATCGATAAAGTACACCTGCATTCGTGCTGCCTGAATTGAGGCCACCTTAATGATGAGCGGGTGGTCGGTATCGTTGATTACCAGGTTCATACCCGAAAGTCTGATCACTTCGTGCAGCTGATTACGACGTTCGTTAACACTGCCGTAACGCGGCATAAAGGTGCGAATTTCTTTTCCTCTTTCCTGGATGCCCTGGGGTAGAAATCTGCCTATTTTTGATTTTTCGGATTCGGGTAAGTAGGGAGTAATCTCTTGAAAAATAAACAATATCTTTTTCTTTTCCATTCTATCTTTCGATATTTTTGATTTTGCAAAATTAGTAAAATTCCATGATATATCATACTGTTACCGAATGGTAAGCCGGAGTCAAAAGATTGCTTTAGGCCTGTTTTATTACTGATTAATTTATTTACTTTGCACTCTAATAATAATTGAATGGAGTTAGTACACACAGTTGCCGGATTAAAAGCGGTGCTTGAACTTCGGAAAAAGCAGGGCGATTTGATTGGCTTTGTACCCACTATGGGAGCTTTGCACGAAGGGCATCTTCAGCTGGTGCGTGAGGCGGGTGAACAAAGCGATTACGTGGTGGTAAGCATCTTTGTGAATCCTACCCAGTTCAACGACAAGGACGATCTGAAGCGTTACCCCAGAAATCTGGAAACAGATATGGCCTTGCTGAAGAAGGTGCCCTGTAGTTTGGTGTTTGCACCATCGGTTGAAGAAATATACCCGGAGGAAGATAAGAGAGTTTTTGACTTTGGAAAAATAGGGGAAGTAATGGAAGGAAAACACCGGCCGGGGCATTTTAATGGTGTGGCGCAGGTGGTGAGTAAGTTGTTTGCCATGGTTGAACCCCATAAAGCTTTTTTTGGACTGAAAGATTTTCAGCAGTTGGCCATTGTGAAAAAGATGGTGCAACAACTGAAAATGAATGTTGAAATAGTGCCCTGTAACATTGTTCGTGAGCCCGATGGACTTGCAATGAGCTCACGTAACAGTTTGTTAAAACCTGAAGAAAGAACCAATGCGGCACTTATTTCAAAGACTTTGTTTGAAGCACTTGATAAGGCGAATGAGCTAACGGTGGAGGCATTGAAAGCATGGGTCATCAAAACCATTGATGCCAACCCGTATCTCCGGACAGAATACTTTGAAATTGTTGATGATCGTGAACTCAGTGCCATCGGTAGTTGGGACGATCCGGTCAACAAAGTAGGCTGTATAGCTGTTCATTGTGGTAGCGTAAGATTGATAGATAACGTAACTTTTTCATAGGCATGTTGATTGAAGTTTGTAAATCGAAAATTCACAAAGTAAGGGTTACCGAAGCTAATTTACAGTATGTAGGTAGCATTACCATTGACGAAGACCTGATGGATGCAGCCAACCTGATCGAGAATGAAAAGGTACAGGTGGTGAACATTAACAATGGTGAACGTCTTGAAACGTATGTCATCAAGGGTGAGCGCCAAAGTGGAGTAATTTGCCTTAACGGACCTGCAGCCCGCAAAGTGGCTGTTGGTGATGTGGTCATAGTTATTTCGTATGCCTCGATGGATTTTGAAGAGGCAAAAAGCTTTAAGCCCGCTCTGGTGTTTCCCAATGTGGAAACTAATTCATTGATTTAGATTTAGACCACAAGAAATAAGCAATAAAAGAGAGAGAGACAGCCTGCTGCCTCTCTCTCTTATTGTATAATCAGCTTTTCGGTACGGACTTGTGTCTCCGTTCGTAGCTGAAGAAAATAAACTCCTTTTTGCTGAAACCGCTTGATAGAACTCACGTCGAACGGAAGCGTATGTCTGCCCTGTGTTAATTCCTCATCAATTATTGTCAGAATCAATTTTCCACCAGGCTGGTACAAGCCGATGATCACCCGTTCCTGCAGCGTGGAAACCGTGAACTCAATTTGTCCCTGATTGATCAATGGATTGGGGTAAACCAAAGGCCTTGCTTCGTAATTTTTGATAGGGTACTGAACTCCCGTCTTAAATTTTCGTGTTATTGTAAGCGACTGCTCAGTGCTTCCAAAATCGTTAAGTGCTGTTATGCTTATGTTTGCAGGAACATAATGCTCAAGATGTGTAAGATCGATGGTAGCAACAGTGTCGATACTTCCCAAAAGATTGATACTTTGAACCGGGCTTTCGTATTGACTCAGTGTGAGCTGGTAGCCATTGGCACCAACGGAGCGTTCCCAGCTGACTTCTGTTAGGTCTGCTTCAAGTGAATCGCCGTTTGTAGGCGAAATAATGCTGAAAACTTCGGGTGCAACCTGTGCTGATGAAAAGGAAAGGCGTTGAGGATAGGTGGTGACAGTATCACCCACCGAAGCCCATGCGGTGAGTACGTAGCTTTCTCCGGGAAGTAATTCATAATCGGGTGAGGTGGGAGTGCAGAAACTACTATCACGATGCTTTATCTCCCAAAGAAATTGATCAGGAGCTTGGTTGGTGGCAAGGGCAAAGTGATAAAAATCGGCACCGCCTTTCACACGGGCAGTAAAGCAGGGATAAAGCGGAACGTTTGCTTCATCGGCCGAGGGGGCAATTATTTCAGTCTGCCGGTTGATTCTGAAAGTATAATCAGCGTATTGCTCAATCAAGATCTCGTCTTTCGATTTTCCTGCCCGGGCCAGCAAATAAAATTGATCACCATAGAGTTTGGGAACATACCAACGGGATGCTTTACTTAATTCGTAACGGGGCACAAAGACTTCAGTATCGATGTAGGCCACTTTGTTTTTTAAACTATCACACAGCCAGAATTCTACATATTTTATTTCTCCCGTCACGTTCCAGCTAATGTTGGAAAGCTGGTCCCACAATAGTTTTTCACCTTCAATTCCAAAGACATCCACCGGATTGCTTTCGGGGCTCTTTAAGGTGAATGAAGGCTCGCCCAGCACATGAAATGCTGTTGAGCTGAACTGGTAAGCAACGCCGGTGGCATAAAAGCTGTCATCAACAAGCAATTCGATATCGATGTAGACTTCGTTGCTGGGAAGCAGCGCTGTGTCTGGAGCCCATTTCAGGGCATTGTTTCCCTGTTCAAGCCTGTAGTGGTCTGCAATAAGCAGGGTGTCGTTATTCATGGCATCACGGTAGCTGATGCGTACTTCATCTGCAATTCCTTCGTATTCCCATTCGATCTTGTTGATTTGATCGTAAACAAAATATTGATTGTTTATGGGGTGAGTGAAGGCAACAGCATTGTGGAAGAGGGTGAAAGGAGTCGGAGCAATGCTCTTTTCATTTTCATATTCAGCATTGGTAATTTTAATCAGGCAGTTTTTAGCATTCACTGCAGGTGGCTGCCAAAGGTAGCTTTCCGAAGCAGCATCGATCTGTTCGGCTAGCAGCTGGTAATTCACCCCTCCGTCGGACGAGAAATACAGATTCACCTTGCTTACGCTTGAAGGAGCCTTCCAGCTAATGGTATAGGCTTTGGTGTTCTCGAGGTACAGCGTGGCTGCTGCGGGCCAGGTGAGTTGAAGAGGAAAGAGTGTCGAAAGGTCGCTTTTTATGGGATCGAATAGTTCGCTTTTGTTTTCTTTTCCCCTGATAATATCAGCATGGTTGTAGTTGTCGAAGTGACGCAGAAGCAATACCTCGTGCCCGTCGAAAGCCGCACTTTTTAAGGGGACAATTCCGTCGTTCTCCAACGAAAACCCACTTTTGATGATGTAAGCTCCCAGTTGGTATTGTTCTTCAAGGGTTGAAGCACCGAAGGGATTGTTCTCTCCTTCGATTGAAGCGGTATAGCAAATGGTTCGTTCGTCGAAACGGGTATGGAGGTTCAGGGCTTCGAGCCACTGGTTTTTTTCGTCGGGGTAGCTTGAATAATCAAGCAGCTGATCATAGTTATCCCATCTCAGGTCGCTACGATTGACCTGTTGATAGGTCGTTTCGCTAAACACAAGCGATTCGAGCATGCTCAAGTAAACCTGTAAAAGGAAGTCGACTTTGGCATCACGTGCCGGTCCGTTGGCCATGGGAGAGCCGTGGTGGGGCGTGCCGAGAGTAATCAGCCGGTCAACCAGCAGACCGCAAGCTTCGCCCTGCATGCTTCCTTCGGTAAATACCTGTTCATTCATGTACGAGCGGGCCACGAGGCCGCCCATGCTGTGTGCAATGATGACAATTTTCTGCTCGTTAAATCCTTCTGCTTCAACTTTTGCACGTAAAAGTGCCGATAGTTCGTTAACTGAAACGGCATTCGACCAGTACTTCACGTAGTAGGGCTTAAATGAAGCCCGCAGTGTGGCATCGTTAAGCAGGTATTGTTTAAAGTGATCCCAGTAGCCTCCGCCGGGAGGAGCAGGACGTCCGTCAAAACTCCAGCCGTGGATCAGCAACAAGGGTTTACGGCCTTCGGACGATAATTCAGGAGCCACATCTTCGATGTAAAGCAGGCTGTCGGCTGCAAGCAGTGATGCAATACTGACCGATTCGCTTACAGTGCCTTGTGTACTGTTTCCCCATGCCTTCGGGCCAAGGCACGTAATAAACAGCAGCGTAATAATGAGCTGTATATATTTAACTGATGAGGTATTCATAAATTGTATTTGTGACTAAATTAGAAAAATGTATGAAGTTTTGGGAATAAAGGCAGTTAATAATTTATTGAAGCTTTTACCCTGTAGTGGAAACATCGATCATTTTTCGACAATATTTCAATGGAGAGCCTGACACTTTAGCTCACAAAATGTATCTTTGAATTCATGGCTAAAACAAAAACAATATATGTTTGTCAGCACTGCGGTGTTACCAGTCCCAAGTGGGCTGGCCGGTGCAATTCATGCGGGGAATGGAATTCGATTGTGGAAGAAATTGAGGTGGTAGGCAAAAATAAAAATCTGGCTACCATGGTTTCGCGTCATCTCGAAAAACCCTTAACACTTGGAGAGATAGAAACCGGAAAGATGGAGCGTTTTTCAACGGCCAACCGGGAATTCGACCGCGTGCTGGGCGGGGGCCTGGTGCCGGGAGCCATGGTTTTGCTTGGTGGAGAGCCAGGCATCGGTAAGTCGACACTGGCATTGCAGGTGGCATTGACCATCAGGGAAAAACTAGTGCTATATATTTCGGGTGAAGAAAGTCTCGAACAGATCAAACTGCGCTCTACCCGGCTGGAAGGTGCCAACCAAAGTTGTCTGTTTCTGAGTGAAACCTCGCTTGAGAATATTCTTGTTCAAATTGACCAGGTTCGACCCGATGTGCTGGTGATTGATTCGATTCAAACCGTAAGTACCGAACTGATAGAGTCGAGTGCAGGCAGTGTTTCTCAAATAAGAGAGTGTACTGCGGGGATTATGAAGAAGGCAAAAGCCCAATCGATTCCGGTTATTTTAATTGGTCATATCAACAAGGAGGGAAGTATTGCCGGGCCGAAGGTGCTCGAGCATGTGGTGGATACGGTGTTGCAGTTTGAAGGCGACCGCAATTTTATGTACCGTATTTTAAGAGCCAGCAAAAACCGTTTCGGAGCGACCAGTGAGATGGGCATTTTTGAAATGGGACAGAACGGCTTGCGTGAAGTGAGTAATCCTTCGGAGCTGCTGATTAATGCCGAACATCAGGGACTGAGCGGGACGGCTGTGGCGGCGGCCATCGAAGGGGTACGTCCTTTTCTGATCGAAGTGCAGGCCCTGGTGAGCTCAGCAGCTTATGGAAATCCACAGCGATCGGCCACCGGTTTCGATCTGCGACGCATGAACATGTTGCTTGCCGTACTTGAACGCAGGGCCGGATTTAAACTGCAAACGAAAGATGTATTTCTGAATATCGCCGGCGGCATCCGTGTTGTTGATCCGGCCATCGATCTGGCCATGATCTGTTCGGTATTGTCGTCGAATTTTGATCTGGCAGTTAGTGCGGGTACCTGCTTTGCTGGCGAAGTAGGGCTTACCGGTGAAGTAAGACCGGTTAGCAGGGTGGAGCAACGTATAGGTGAAGCCGCGAAACTGGGCTTCGACGAAATATACATCCCTTTTGCCAACAAAGGAATCGATCCGAAGAAATACGAAATTACCATCCACCGCGTTAAGAATGTTAGCGAAACGCTTCGTAAGCTCTTTCGAAACCCGTAATTTTACCGGCATGAATTCGAGTAGAAAATTGATTCTTTTGTTTGCCTTTGCACTGAGCCTTTTATCGTGCAAGCGGGATCCTGTTCCGCGCGATGCGATTGACCGGGAGCTGTTTGTTGCCGTTCTTATTGATGTGCATCTTTCGGAGGCCATTTACCGCGACCGTACCCGGATCAAGCTGGACAGTATTACTTCGCCTGAATTGTATCTGGCTGTTCTGAAGAAACACGGAGTAAGCGAGGAACAAATGCTTACCACCACACTGTACTATTCGCGTAATCAAAAGGAATATGATAAAATATTTGGTGATGTACTGAGTGGAATCAGTTTGTTGATGGAAGAAAAAAAGGGTGAAGAAAAAGTAATCATCAACTGAAAAGCCCTCGTATTGTTAAATCTGAAATTTTCTTTCCACCTCAATTGATCACCTATTTATAACTTTGCGTGAAAAACCATGGCCACTTTTCTTTTTGATCAAACTGTTTTTGGTCCGGTTAACAGCCGGCGACTGGGAGTTTCTCTGGGTATTAATCTTTTGCCCAACGACAGCAAGCTTTGTTCTTTCGATTGTATTTACTGCGAATGTGGCTGGAATCCCGACCGCAAAAAGGTAAAGGCCCGACTACCTGAACAAAAGGAGGTTTACCAGCAGCTTGAAGACCGATTGAGCGACATGTTGCAAAAGGGCGTTCTACCCGATGTGATTACTTTTGCCGGGAACGGTGAACCGACCATGCATCCACAGTTTGCAGCCATCATTGACGATACCATCGCCCTTAGAAACCAGCTGGCTCCGAAAGCACGAATCGCTGTTCTTTCCAATTCGACCATGTTGTTTAAACCGGCTGTTGTCGAAGCCCTGAAAAAGGTCGATGATAACATTCTGAAGCTCGACTCGGCCATTCCCGAAACAGTGGAGCTAATGAATTGTCCGGTTGGCCATTTCAGCCTTGAAAAAACGATCGAGGCACTTGCAGCCTTTGAAGGACAGCTGATTATTCAAACCCTGTTTTTAAAGGGGGAGTTCAAAGGACAAACATTCGACAATACCACGGATACCGAGCTGGCTGCCTGGATCGAAAGCTTAAAATTTATCGGACCACAAAAGGTAATGATATATACCATTGCCCGCGATACACCGCTTGAAACCCTTGAAAAGGTTGATGAAAAGACCTTGCAGGCTATCGCCCGAAAAGTGGAGCAGGAAACCGGCATTCCGGTGGAAGTTTCCGGCTGATTATTCAAATTTCACCTTCACCTTTTTGCCTTTGTAAGCCACTTCCTGGTACTTGTCAGCCGGATTGGTTCCAATTCCGTTTGTTTCATCAACCCACACAATTCTGAAATTTTGTGTAGCCGGCATGCCGGGGAACTCGCCTTCAAGTGCTTCGATGGTCAGTGTTGTTTTCTTTTCGTCGTAGTTAAAGGCAATATAAGTATGCGCGCCGTTGAGATAATCCTTGTTGGTCCCTTCGTCGTTATAAAGGACAAAAGCTCCATCGGCTCCACGGTAGATGCGAATTTCGATCAACGATTCATCTCCTTCATTTCCGCTTAATTGCATGGGAATCACTGCTCCGGCTTTTACCATTAAGGGAAGTGACTTGATGCCAGGCTGGCGTTGAATGGTTTTTCCTCCATCCAGCTTTTCACCTGTAAAGAAATCGTACCAGGGAGTTCCTTCCGGAAGGAGCACCTGTTGTTGTGTGGCATCCGGGCTGCTGATGGTAACGGGCATCAGGTATTTTCCAAGAAGGTATTGATTACTGATTGAATGCAAGCGTTCCTGATCGGGATAATCGAATAAAAGGGAGCGCATAATGCTTTTGTTATTGAGCACAGCATCGGCTGCAAGCGAATAATAATAGGGAAGTAACTGTTTTCTCAACAGAAGGGTTGACTCAAAAGCTTCCTTCTGTTCATCGCTGGCATTGAGCAGGCTTTCGAGTACTCCCGATACGGCTGGTCCCTGAAATACGGGAGTAAACGAGGCAAACTGAAACCAACGGAGCAGTAATTCGTTATAGCCGTCGTTGCTTAGCTCATGTTGGCCGTTTCCACCGATTGTTGTACTCCAGTGAGGCTGCCCGCTTAAGGAAGCTGTAATGCCACATTGCACTTGGTTTTGAAGGCTTTCCCAGCTGCATTTTACCATTCCTGCGGTACTGAAACTGCCGTACTGCTGTATGCCAGGGAGGTTGATATGGGTTGCAACAGCCACCCTTGTATTGCCGTTTTTTTCAACTGCCGAGAATTCATCCCTCAGGGCATGAAAAGCCCGGGCATTTTCATGGATTTCATTTCCTGCTTGTGTGTTGATTTGCATTTCTTTTCGGTGCAGATCAGTATTTGCACTTTCCTCTGCCACATTTATGTTTTTGCTTTTCAGCAGGCCGATGGCTTGTTTTAAATCTTGTTCCGAAGCATAAGCCATTGGGTTGAGGTGAAAATTATAGGCCCATTGAGGCAGCAGTTTAGCTTTGCCGGTGATGTTCCTGATTTCATTGATGATTTGGTCAAACTGTGGTCCCGAAATCATAAAGAAACTGATTTCGTCGGCAAGCTCCGAGCTGATCTTCAGGGCTGCCGGAGTATCTTCAAAACGGGTAGCCGAGAAATTATCCCAGATAAGTGCATAGCCTTTTTCGGAGAAAAAAACAGGGTTTGCCACATCGCTTTCATTCTGAACAAGGTCGAAAGACTGATCTCTTAAGTTAAAGTGAGGCTTTCCGCAGTTTTGTCCAAAACCGTATACATGTTCCTTGCGGCTAAGAAAGAAACTTTGCGAAACCCTGAACATGCCTTCGTGGCTTTCCGATGGCTCGTAGCTGCGATCCGATTCGACCAGCAGTTTTCGTCCATCACGGCTCATCAGCCGTATCAGTCCGCTTTCCTCAATTACGATGTACAGGTCGCTGGTGGTTATTTCGATGTCGTTTTGTGAGTAGGCAACCTTGAACTTAATTTCTCCTGCAAAAGGCTGCCCGAACAGCAGTGACTGATCCTTAAATTCCTCGTTCATGGTGCTAACCACCCTGGCCGTATTGTTCGACCATAACTCGACCTTGAGCAGTTTTGATTTAACGCCATAACCATCAAGGTTGACAATAACGTTGTTTCCTTCTACTTTATAGGCCGAACGGGCCATTAAAGCAGTAACAAGCAAGGTGAAAAATACTGTAAGCAATGACGTTCTCATCTTTTTCTCTTTCGTTAACATCTGTTTTACCCCTTAATACACAGCTATTTCTTGGGATATCATTTCCCCTTAAAGCGCCACACATTAACTATCACAAATTAAGGTAATTTTATGAAAAATAAAAAGCCCGTAACAGTCATGAAAGTTACGGGCTTTGTACCTGAAGTTATTCTTTACTATTTCCTGATCAGAATCATGAATTGCCATGGTTCCAGCTCCAACATGGTCTGATTGTTCAGTACCATTTCGTTGTCAGTAAGTGCATTTTTGTAAGTCCCGTCGACGGCAAGGGTCGCTACCATGTTACTTTGTTTTTCATCCGATAGGTTGAAAATAGCTACTACCATGTTATTGGCAGCTTTACGACTAAAAACAAGAAGATTATTTTTTTCGGTCATGGGATAAAAAGTAAGCGGCCCGCCTGCGCAACCATTCCATAGGGCCTGATTGTTTTGCTTTACATCGATGAGTTGAGCGTAAAAATCCTGTAGTGGAAGTTGACTCCAGTCAATTTCATCTTTCTCAAAAAACTCGAGACGTTTATTCAGACCGGCTTCCTGCCCGCTGTAAATAAGGGGCATTCCGGGTACCACAAACGACAGCGCAGCCATGGCTTGCACTGCTTCTCCCATGCGTTCGTATGCCGTACCATTCCAGCTGTTTTCGTCGTGATTGCTGGTGAATTGCATCATGTAGCTTCGGCTGGGATAACTCGAGTCGGCTGCTGCAAAATAAGCCATTATTTCATCGGCTTCTTTTTCGCCTTTTGCAATTTCATTCATCAGATGATGAAAACTCCAGCCATAATTTACATTGAAGGCCTTGTTCAGCAACTCTTTATTTCCTTCGTCTTCGGCCAGCATGTAAACCGGTTTGATCTGATCGAGTTCGGCACGGGCTTCGTTCCAGAAATCAGTGGGAACTTCACCGGCAACATCACAACGGTATCCATCGATGTCGGCTTCGGCTACCCAGAATTTAAGGGCATCGGTCATGGCAGCGCGCATTTCGGGAACATCGTAGTTCAAATCAGCAACATCCGACCAGTCGGGAACCGGAGGAATGATGTTTCCTGTCGAATCGGTGCTGTACCATTCGGGGTGTTCCTCAATCCAGTGGTGATCCCAGCCGGTGTGGTTGGCCACCCAGTCGAGAAGTACTTTGAAACCCATTTGGTGGGCCTTGTCAACCAAGTTTTTGAAATCGTCGATGGTTCCAAATTCCGGATTTACAGCTTTGTAATCGGCTACTGCATAGTACGATCCAAGTGTGCCTTTTCGGTTTTTCTCCGAGATGGGATGAATGGGCATGAACCACAATATTTCAACTCCAAGTTCCTGAAGCCTGGGTAAATGTTGCTCAAAAGCCTTGAACGTTCCTTCGGGAGTGTACTGCCTGATATTGACTTCGTAGATGGTTGCATCGTTCGACCAGGCAGGATGCATCGTTTCAGAGGCTGCTGCCAGGGTAGGATAATAGCAATCCGACTGCTCACTGTCTGTCTGGGTCTTGTTATTACACGACCAGACTGAGATAAGCAGGACGAAGACCAGGATGGTAAATTTCTTACTTTTCATGATTTATTTTTTTAATTCAATGATCATGGCACTGCGTGCCGGAACATTAATCGTTTCAAGTTGATTGATTTGTTTCCCGGTAATGATTTCCCTTCCGGAAGAATAGGGTGACATTATTTCGGTAAATCGGCTGGTGTTGATATTTTTTTCCTCTTCATTTTTACTGATGATCACCATCACTGCTTCCTCGTCGGTGTATCTGAAATAGGTATAAAAACCATCGAAGGGAACAAAATGCATGAAACTTCCATGATGAATCACCTTTTGGTTTTTACGCCAGTTCTGAATCTTGCTCAAATAATTTCTGACATCGGTCTGTTCTTTGCTTAGCCCTTTTCCGGTAAAGGCGTTCACCGGGTCGTTGTCCCAGCCTCCGGGGTAGTCGGCCCGAATGTTGCCATGATGATCTCCTTCGTGGGTCAGCAGCAATTCGGTTCCATAGTAAATCTGAGGTATACCCCGGCTTGTAAGATAGAAGGCAAGGCCCATTTTCAGCAAATCAACATCCTGGTTTACCTGCATGTAAAAACGCGACATGTCGTGATTGTCGGGAAATACGACGAGTTTACCTGCATCGGGATAGAGAAAATCGTTTGAAAGCGCTTCATATATTTCGATCAATCCCCGGTCCCAGGTTTCCTCGTTATTAAGCCCCCTGCTTACGGCGGCTTGTAGTGGAAAGTCCATCAAACTGGGCAGGTGGCATTGGTATCCGTCGGCATTGTGCTTTCCTTTTTGCCAGTATGAAACAATGGCAGGATTCAGACTCCATTCTTCTCCAACAATGTTGAAATTGGGATATTCGGCCAGTAAACGCCAGGTCCATTCGCTCATCATGTGTTTATCGGGGTAGGGCCAGGTATCCTGGCGTATGCCTTCGAGTCCGGCGTATTCGATCCACCAGATGCTGTTTTGAATCAGATAGTTTGCCATGTACGGGTTGCGCTGGTTGAGGTCGGGCATGGTGGGTACAAACCAGCCATCGGTCATGGCACGGGTGTCGTACTGTGAGGCATTGGGATCCTGATTCACCGTGCGTCGGTGGCTTGTAATTTCGTAAGACGGATAGTGATTGATCCAGTCGCTCATGGGCATGTCGTCCATCCACCAGTGTTCCGAACCACAATGATTGAAAATCATGTCCATGATCAGTTTCATGCCTCTTTTGTCGAGTTCATGATCGAGTTCCAGGTATTCTTCATTGGAGCCGTAGCGAGGATCGACCTTGTAAAAATCGGTGGTTGAATAGCCGTGGTACGAGGTACTGGTCATGTTGTTTTCGAGTACCGGGTTGAGCCATACAGCGGTAAAACCCAGTTGCTGCAGGTAATCGAGTGAATTGATGATTCCCCTGATGTCGCCGCCATGTCGGCCGTCGCGGTCGCTGCGATCAATTCCTTCCTTACACTGGGGCAGTTCGTCGTTCGAAACATCGCCATTGACAAAGCGGTCGGGTGTTATCAGGTAAATGACATCGCTGGTATTGAAGCCATCACGATGGGCTGATGCCGCATCGCGTGCTTTCAGTTCGTAGGGAACGGTGCTCATTATTTCCCCATCGGCTGTAAAATTGATTTGCAGGGTTCCGGCTTTTGTCTCCGGAGCAATGTTTAAATCGACAAACAGGTAGTTGGGATTTTCAACCCGTGTTACGGCAGTAACTGTGATGCCTTCATAATCGATTTGCGGATAGAGCTGTGAAATAGCTTCACCATGGATCATGAGCTGCAGTTCGGGATTTTGAAATCCTACCCACCACGATGGCGGTTCTACCCTGTTGACCGTGCCGGCCAGAATTGAAAGGCTGAGCAGCAGTCCTGCTATTGCACTTAATAGTTTCTTCATTCTATAGTATTAAACGGTTATTTTGCTTTTTGAATCGAGCAGGTATAATTGATCATAAACCATCAGTTCGAGCTTTGGTTCGGAAAGGTTCGAAACTTCTATGCCCTTGTGTGTCACACTGATTTTAAGGTGGGCATTGTGGAAGTTGATTTTAAAAGAATACGACTTCCAGCCCTCGGGTAAGATGGGTTTAAAAATTAGCTGATCATTGATGACGCGCATACCACCCAGACCATATACAAATGCCAGCCATGTTCCGCCCATGCTGGTAATGTGCAGTCCGTCGTCGGTGTCGTTGTTGATGTTGTCGAGATCGAGACGTGCAGTACGTAAGTAAAATTCATAGGCTTTTTCGGGCCGTCCGATGCTGGCTGCCAAAACCGAATGAACACATGAAGAAAGTGACGATTCATGCACTGTAAGCGGTTCATAGAAATCGAAGTGACGTGCGATAAAGTCCTTATCGTATTTTTCTTCGAACCAGAAAAGGCTTTGCAAGACATCGGCCTGCTTGATGTAGGGCGAACGTAAAATACGATCCCACGACCAGTGCTGATTAATGGGGCGTTCTTCCGGATTGATATCCGAAACCGGTTTCAGTTCCTTGTTGAGAAAGCCGTCCTGCTGGAGATAAATTTGACCTTGTTCGTCGTAGGGCAGGTACATTTTGTCGATTATCTCATTCCAGCGGGCTGTTTCCTTTTCTTCACCGAATTGATGCTTCCTGCAAAGTTCAGCATACATTTCGGGATGCTCATGTTTCATGAAAGCAATTACCTCCAACGTGTACTGCATGGTCCACAGAGCCATGTTATTGGTGTGGAAGTTGTTATCGACATTGTTTTCGTACTCGTTGGGACCGGTTACCCCCAGCATTACATACTTTCCGAGCGCTTGCGACCAGTTGACCCGTTGGCTCCAAAAACGTGAAATGGCCAATAATACTTCAAAACCGTAAGGTGCGAGGTAGCCTTTGTCGCCGGTATACCTGATGTAGTTGTAAATAGCATAGGCAATGGCACCATTCCGGTGTATTTCTTCAAAGGTAATTTCCCATTCGTTATGGCATTCTTCTCCGTTGATGGTCACCATGGGGTAGAGTGCTGCACCATCGATAAAGCCCAGTTTTTCGGCATTTTCGATGGCTTTTCCGAGGTGTTTGTAGCGGTATTTTAATAAATTGCGTGCTACGTCCTGCGAGGCGGTGGCCAGATAAAAGGGCAAACAATATGCTTCGGTATCCCAGTAGGTAGTACCACCGTATTTCTCACCGGTAAAGCCTTTAGGACCAATGTTGAGTCGTTCGTCATCGCCGGTATAAGTCTGGTTCAGCTGAAAAATGTTGAAACGAATACCCTGCTGGGCTGCAACATCTCCTTCGATATGGATGTCGCTGGTTTCCCATTTCCGGGCCCAGGCTTCGATGTGTTCTGTTAGCAAACGCTCAAAACCGATGTCGAAGGCCTCGTTTAAGAGCTCCTTCGATTTGCTTACCAGTTGTTTTTTGGGATAATATTCCGAGGAGGTGTTTACTCCATATTTGTGGAGCGTAAGTTGTTGGTATTGTTTGAGTTCAATGGTGAAGGTCGATTCGGCGTATTTTTCCTTCGATTCGTTTTCAATCTGAACAGCACGTTCCTTGCCATCGACCATTACATTGTATTTCATGCCCGAGCAGACCAGAAATTTGGTTTTACGCGTATGGGCCGACAGATAGGCTTCATTTCCTGAATTTTCGGCACTTTCGGCTACCCAGAATTTTTCATCGTAATTGGCATCCTCGTTCATGATGTCGAAATCGATGTAAGGTGTCACCGTGATACTGCCGCTGAAATTCAGTGGCTCGAGACAGTATTTAATTGTACCGATTTCAGGTTTTACGATGCTGAGGAAACGCAGCGAGCTGACTTTGACTTTCTTCCCGTTTTTAAAGGTGGCCACAAAGCTGCGGGCAAGGGTCCCTTCTTTCATGTTGAGTTCACGGCGAAAACTTTCAATGTTCATTTTGGCAAGGTCGAGGCTTTCGCCTTCAATATGGATGTTAATCCCAATCCAGTTGGCTGCATTGAGCACCTTGGCAAAATATTCGGGATAGCCGTTTTTCCACCAGCCTACGCGGGTTTTGTCGGGATAATACACTCCGGCAACATAATTACCCTGAAGTGACGAGCCGGAATATTTTTCTTCAAAATTTCCCCTGCCTCCCATGCGTCCGTTTCCAAGGCTGAATATGCTTTCCGAAACCCGGTTGTTTTCACGATGAAAACCCTCTTCAATTATTTTCCATTCGTCGTGTAACAGATATTGCTTCATTGTTTTGTTTTTAAAACCATCATCGGGATCCTGTTTTCTAAGTCAAACAGCTTGATCTCCCTGGCTCTGCGTAAGAACCAGTATTTTTTTGTACTGTGAATGCAGTACGCTTTGTAAGCATGTACATTCAGGCTTACAAAGATTTTAAATCATTCAGCGTAAAACGCTCAAAGCCATCGATGACCAGGTTGGCCCTATTCAACACTTTTGGATTTCCTATGCCAACACATTTCATTTTGCCATTGATGGCTGCTTCAATTCCTGCTTCAGCATCTTCGAAGACGACACATTCATGGGCTTCGACCCCCAGGGCGGTGGCTCCTTTAAGAAAAACTTCAGGATCGGGTTTTGCTTTATCTACCTTGTTCCCGTCGACGATGGCATCGAAAAAGGGAGTAAGCCTGAGTCGTTCCAGAATGAGTGGTGCATTTTTGCTGGCCGAACCAATGGCCGTTTTAATGCCGGCATTTTTAAGTTCGTCTAAAAATCGGAGCACTCCCGGCAATATTTCATCGGCTTGCATTTTCGAGATGAACGCCACATAGCGCTCATTCTTTCCCGCTGCCAATTTTTCTTTTTCTTCCTGGCTGATGCTTATCCCGCCAATTTCGAGCAGTAGGTCGAGTGAAGCCATACGACTAACTCCTTTTAGCTGCTCATTGTGTGCTTCGGTAAATTCAAAGCCCAGCTCCAACGCTAGTTCACGCCAGGCCAGGTAGTGGTATTTTGCAGTATCGACAATAACTCCGTCAAGATCGAATAAACAGGCTTTGATTTGCATTTTTAAATTTTTTCAGCGGCAGCCTCGTCTTTCACAAAGATGACCGTAAAAGCGGCAATGGCCATTGATGCTCCTCCAAAAACGAGGGCATAAATGGGCTGATTGCCAAATACATCTTTAACAAGAAAGCCAAGAATGGTAGCTGCCAGAATTTGTGGTATAACAATAAAAAAGTTGAATATGCCCATGTAGATTCCCATTTTATGGGCAGGTAATGAGCCGGTTAAAATGGCATAGGGCATCGACAGGATCGAAGCCCAGGCAATTCCAATTCCAATCATCGGAATCCATAGCAGTTCAATCGAATCGAATAGATAGATGGAAGCCAGGCCTGCAGCGCCCAGTAAAAGGCAAACGGCATGTGTGATCTTTCGGCTGGTATATTTGGCCATCACCGGCAGCAAAAAAGCCACCAGGGCAGCCACACCGCTGTAAAGTCCAAACAATACACCTACCCAGTCGGCACCGCGGTTAAATACTTCCGACTGTGTGTCGGTGGTATTCAAAATATGGCTGGTAACTGCACTGGTGGTATAAATCCACATGGCAAACAATCCAATCCAGGTAAAGAACTGTACAATGGCCAGTTGTTTCATGGTGACAGGCATTCTGAGCAGGTCGGAGAAAACCTCGACCAGCGCATTGTGTTCTTTGCCTCCTTTTCGCAATGAAACAGCCAGTAGCATCAACAATGCAAACAAGAGCAGGATGAAGCCCATGATGTACAATTCTTTTTCCAGTTTGAGGAAGTAGGTGAGCAGCACACTGACGGCTCCGATGATTCCAAATACAAGCGCGGTAGAATAAAAGGTTTTGCCTTTCACCGGCCGGTCGCTGTGCAATTTGTCGGCCGTTACTTCTTCAGCTGAGCGGGTCTCAAAAGCTTCGATTTCATCGGGTGAATACTCTTTGGTACTGATAATGGTCACCATAACCGCTGTAAAGAAAACCGCCCCTCCAATGTAGAAGGCCCATTTTACCGAGGGGGGTATTTCACCTGCCACTTCGGCTGTATTGGGAATATTGAACCAGTTGGTGAGAATGTAGGGCAGGGCCGAAGCCACTACTGCACCCAGACCAATGAAGAAACTTTGCATGGCAAAGCCCATGGTGCGCTGATCGTTGGGCAACATGTCGCCGACAAAGGCACGGAAGGGTTCCATCGAGATGTTGATGGAAGCGTCCATGATCCAGAGCATGCCAGCAGCAATCCATAAGGCAGGAGAGTTGGGCATCACAAACAAAGCCAGTGAAGCCATGATGGCTCCTGCCAGAAAGTAGGGTCGTCGCCGGCCCAGACGCGTCCAGGTTTTATCGCTGTAGTGTCCAATAATGGGTTGTACAATTAACCCGGTAATGGGCGCAGCAATCCACAGGATGGCCAGATTATCGATTTCAGCCCCCAGGGTCTGAAAAATACGGCTCACGTTGGCATTCTGGAGCGCAAAACCAAACTGGATTCCAAGGAACCCGAAGCTCATGTTCCAGATTTGCCAGAAACTGAGTCTGGGCTTCTTACTCATGATGATAATGTTTAATAAATAGTTAGTACTTAGCTTGCAGTATTCCTGCAAACCAGCATCGAAAGTGATTCTGAAAGATAAGTAAGCGTGGTATGAAAACCACTGCCTGAAGTTTGATTACTGATTCAAATGTACTGAATGAAAAACAATGATCCAAATTGATGAAGCCCCGAAACGCCGATATTTACAAGCATTATAGGCGTTTTTAACGCTGAAGCATCCAATGCAAACGTTTGCGAAAAAAAATGCAAATAGATGTAAAAAATTTTATCTGGTCGACGAACGGATAATCAATTCCGTTTCGATTAAATGTCTTTCGGGAACAAAATTCTCCAGTCCGTTGGCTATGCGATGCAGCAAAATCTGTGCTGCTTTTTTGCCCATGTTGTAACCATTTTGATCGATGGTGGTAAGCGGAGGGTCGGTAAGTGTTGCGTTTTCGCCATTCCCGAATCCGGCCAGCCCGATTTCTTCAGGTACCTTAATGTGATTGCGTTTCAATGCCTTCAGTGCACCCAGGGCCGTGAGGTCGTTGACGGCAAAAATGCCATCGGGCAGGTTGCCTTTTTTGATAAGCTGATCGACGGCTTCGGTAGCCACATTGAATTTATCAGCAAATATGATCTGGTTTTCATTGAAGTCGATTCCATTTTTTTTGAGTGCATCTTCAAAACCTTTCTTTCTGAAATAACCTATTTTCAGGTTTTGTGGTGCCGCCAGATGTACCAACTTGCGATGCCCTCGTTGGATCAGGAAATTAACAATGTCGAAGGCAGCTGAATAATCGTCGATCAGCACCTGGTCGGAGGGAAAGGCATCGGTACCCCGGTCGAAAAAAACTACGGGAATGTTGTTTTGCTGAAAAAACTGCAAGTGACCAAAATCACAGGTTTCCTTCGATATTGAAACCAGTAGTCCTTCTACCCTGTTCGAATAGAGCATGTTGGCATTCGATCGTTCGCGGTCGTAAAGCTCATTACTCTGACAAATCATGATGTTGTAGCCTGCCTCGTAAGCTACGTCTTCGATCCCACTGATTACCGATGAAAAGAAATAGTGTACCGTTTCGGGAATAATGACTCCAATGGTAAAGCTTCGTGAATGCTTCAGACTGAGCGCAATGGCATTGGGCTGGTAATTGAGTTCCAGTGCCAGCTCTTTTACTGCCCTTTTTGTTTCGGGGCTGATATCGGGATGATCCTTCAAGGCCCTCGATACGGTGGATGGTGAAATGCCCAGTTTGCGGGCTATGTCTTTTATGGTAACCTGATTGCTTCTCATGTTTGAAGATTCGAAAGCATAAATATAAAAATTAAAGCTGTTAAACGGAAGATTCTCTTTTTAAACTTTAAAGTATGGATGTAGAACTCAAAAACATTCGTGCTTTTTTTGGGTATTTTCAAAAACATGTTTTAAAGCATATTTAGTGCAAACGTTTGCGATATCGTTTGCGTTTGTTTTTTCGTGCAAAGCCTGAAAAAACAGTATGTTTCGTTAATATTAAAGTTCTATATTGGCATCGATTCTTTAAGATTATTTAAGATTGAAGCTGATTACTTCATGGATTTTATGTGGATGAAGAAGGGAAAAGTTCTTTTTCCTGAACTTGAAGCATCGAAATCCCAATTATTGTTTTAGAAGGAAAGCACTTTAAAACTAAAAATTAAATTCTAACGTATGAGATTTAATCGATTTAAACTACGTAATGTTTTGCTGCTTGCGGCGATGCTGCTTGTTCAGCTGTCGATGGCACAGCAAAACGTTATTACAGGTGTGGTTACCGACTCACAGTCGGGTGAACCACTTCCCGGTGTTACCATAGTAATAGATGGTACAACAATCGGAACTACTTCGGGATTCGACGGCGATTATTCCATTGAGGCGGCTCCCGGTCAAACAATTTCTTATTCCTATATCGGTTATGTAAGCCAAAGGATACTGGTTCAGAATCAGAACACCATTAATGTAAGCCTTTCATCCAATATTGAAGACATAGGCGAAGTGGTGATCATCGGTTATGGACAGGTGAAAAAGGAAGATGCTACCGGTTCGGTTTCGGCTGTTTCGGTCGACGATTTCAACAAAGGGGCGATCACTTCACCTCAGGAACTGGTTTCGGGTAAAATAGCCGGTGTGCAGATTACAAGTGGTGGTGGTGCGCCCGGATCGGGTTCGACCATTCGTATTCGCGGTGGTTCATCCTTGTCGGCAAGTAACGATCCGCTGATTGTAATCGACGGGGTTCCGCTCGACAACGATAACGTGTCGGGTATGAGAAACCCGTTGAATACCATCAATCCCAACGACATTGAAACCTTTACTGTACTGAAGGATGCCTCGGCAACCGCCATTTATGGTTCCCGGGCTTCGAACGGTGTAGTAATAATTACAACCAAAAAAGGCCGCCTTGGTCAGGGCATGAAGGTGTCGTACAGTGGTAACTTCTCGGTAGGTACCCGCGCGAGTGAAATCGACGTATTGGATGCTACCGAATACAAAGCCCTCCTGCAGGAGCTGCCAACAGCCGATCTCGCCAATGCCATCGTGGGTGAAGCCAATACCGACTGGCAATCCGAAATATTTCAGATGGCTACCGGTACCGATCACAACCTGAGTTTGGCAGGTGGTGTGGCCGACATCCCTTACCGTGCCTCAATTGGTTATTCGAATCAGAAAGGTTTGTTGAAAACTTCAAGCCTTGAGCGTTTTACCGGTTCATTGAATCTGAATCCACTCTTGCTTGACGAACACCTGCAGGTGAATGCCAACCTAAAGGGAATGTATGTAAACAACCGTTTTGCTGATCAGGGCGCCATTGGCAGTGCCATTGGCTTTGACCCAACCCAGCCTGTTTACGACAGCGAAAGTCCTTATGGTGGCTATTTTACCTGGACCCAGCCCAACGGAGCCCCCAATACGGTGGCGCCCGACAACCCGCTGGCCATGCTCGAAATGCGCGAAGATGTATCGCAGGTAATGCGCAGCATTGGTAACCTTTCACTTGATTATAAATTTCACTTTCTACCTGATTTAAGGGCCAACCTTAACCTCGGTTACGATTATTCAAAAAGTGAAGGAACCATTGATGTTCCCGAAAATGCTTCGTGGATGTACGATGCAGTGAATGGTGGCGGTGAAAAAAGGGAGTACACACAGGATAAACGCAACGAGCTGCTCGATTTCTACCTTAATTATGTGAAAGAAATCGAAAGCATCGATAGCCGTATTGATGTGATGGGTGGATATTCATGGCAGCATTTCTTCCGTGAAAATTATGCCAAATCGACCAACGTAGCCGGAACAAAAGATTTATATCTGGCCAATTATGATCCAACCGAATATTACCTTGTATCCTTTTTCGGCCGTGTAAATTATACACTGAAAGACCGCTACCTGGCAACCGTAACCCTTCGTCAGGACGGAACCTCCCGTTTTTCGCCCGAAACCCGCTGGGGGCTTTTCCCGGCTGTTGCTTTAGCCTGGAAAATGAGTGAAGAAAGCTTTCTTAAAGATGTGGATGCCATCTCCGATTTGAAACTTCGTCTCGGATGGGGAATCACCGGCCAGCAAAACATTGGACAGGGCGATTATCCTTATCTTGCCCGTTACACTACCAGTCAGGACAATGCAGCTTATCAGTTTGGCGATGGCTATGTGAATACACTGCGCCCCGATGGTTACGATGCCAACATCAAGTGGGAAGAAACCACTACCTACAATATTGGTCTCGATTATGGTCTGGCCAACAACCGCATTACCGGTACCATCGACGTATACCAGCGTGATACAAAAGACCTGTTGAATGTGGTACCAGTTGCTGCCGGTTCGAACTTTACCAACGAACTGCTTACCAACGTGGGCGACATGACCAACAAGGGTTTTGAATTTTCAGTTAATGGCAGGGCCATCAGTACCACCGATATGTTCTGGGAAATAGGCTTTAACCTTACCTACAATCAAAACGAAATTACCCGTCTTACTGCTTCCGACGATCCCAATTACCTGGGCGTTGAAACCGGAGGTATTGGCGGTGGCGTTGGAAATAACATCCAGATTCACAGCGTAAACTTCCCTAAAAACTCCTTCTATGTTCAGGAGCAGGTTTACAATGCCGATGGTAAACCAATTGAAGGCCTTTATGTTGATCGTAACAAGGATGGTCAGATTACCAACGATGACCGTTACCGTTATAAAACACCTGACGCTGACATCTTCATGGGCTTTTCATCACGCTTTGAATACAAAAACTTTGATGCCAGCCTGGGCGGACGTATCAACCTGGGGAACTATGTTTACAACAACATCGACTCACGAATGGCTTACAAAGGAAATCTATACTGGTCGTCGGGTTACCTGAACAATGTTACCCGCGATATTTACAACACCGGATTCTATGACTCTCGTTTCTTCTCCGATTACTATGTGCAGGATGCTTCTTATTTGCGTCTCGATCATATTACCTTGGGGTATTCTATTCCGAAACTCATGGAAAGTATGAATCTGAGAGTTTATGGTACTGTTCAGAATGTACTGGTTGTAACCAACTATACCGGGCTCGATCCTGAGGTTAGCGGAGGTATCGACAACAACATCTATCCGCGACCACGGACCTTCATGTTGGGTGTAACACTTGATTTTTAATCGGAAAACAATATTGAATATGAATACAAGAAATATTAAAATATACGTATTGGTGGTTTTTGCAACACTGTTTGCGATGACCTCATGTCTGAACGACCTGAACACCATACCACTTGACGACGATGTCACCACAAGTGCAACGGTGTACGATAATCCCGAGGCCTATCGCCAGGTACTGGCGAAAGTATATGCAGGTCTTGCTACTACCGGTCAGGAAGGACCTGCCGGCATCCCCGATGTGGGAGGTATCGACGAAGGTTTTTCTTCCTATCTGCGTGGATACTGGAACCTCCAGGAGTTACCCACCGAAGAGGCGGTTACCGGTTGGGGCGACGATGGTTTGGTTGATCTTCATGCTCAGGTATGGACATCGAACAACGACTTTGTAAAAGGTTTCTATTACCGTGTTTTTTACCAGATCGCCATTGCCAATGAATTCATTCGCGAATCGAGCGATGAAAAACTGAATGAGCGCGGAGTAAACGATGCCCAGAAAAGCGAGATTCAAACCTATCGTGCCGAAGCCCGCTTCCTGAGAGCCTTAAGCTACTGGCATGCACTTGATATGTTTGGTAATGTTCCCTTCATCACCGAGAATGATCCTGTTGGTTCTTTTTTACCTGAACAAATCGAAGCAGGTGCCTTGTTTGAATACATCGAAGGTGAACTGCTCGAAATAGAAAGCCTGATGGCCGAACCAATGACCAATGAATACGGCCGTGCCGACCGTGCTGCTGCATGGATGCTGTTGTCGAAGCTTTATTTGAATGCCGAGGTTTATCTTGATGAAGCACATTATACCGAAGCAGCTGAATATGCGCAAAAAGTAATCGATGCCGGTTATGAGCTGGATCCTGTTTATGGTAACCTTTTCCTGGCCGACAATCATACTGCACAGGGTATTATCTTTGCTGTTCCTTTTGATGGTGTTCATACCAAAACATGGGGTGCTACTACCTTCATCATCAATGGTGCCATTGGTGGAAGCATGGATCCTGCCGACTTTGGAGTACAGGAAAACTGGGGCGGTCATCGCACCACCAGTGCCTTTGTTCAGAAATTTCCACAATATGCCGATGCCGGAAAAAGTGTAGTTGTTCCGATGAAAAGCACCGCAGCTTATCCTGTATTGTATGTGCCTGGTTCCTACCAGGGATGGGATGCAGCCAATACTTCAACGGTGGTTTATTCACGCGAAAGCAACAATCAGTACGAAGGATACATCTACATTAATGAAGATGGTGCCCAATTCAAATTTGACAGCTTTGGTGACTGGAGCCTCAACTATGGTGACAGTGGTGCCGACGGCACCCTTGACCAGGACGGTGACAACATCGTCGCAGGCGATGCAGGTCTTTACAAATTGAATGTTGACCTCGATGCCATGACTTATTCCATGGTTCGCACCGACTGGGGCATCATTGGCGACGCTACCGAAGGTGGCTGGGACAGCGATCAGAACATGACGCTGAACGCCGATGGATCATTGACAGCCGAGGTAAAACTGGCTGCAGGTAGTATGAAATTCAGGGCCAATGACGAATGGACCATCAATTACGGCGATACCGGTGCCGATGGTTTGCTGGAGTTAGATGGTGAAAATATCGCTATTAGCGAACCCGGAAAATACACGGTTACTTTGATTTTGAATGCTGCAGATTACACTTACGGAATGGAAAAAGCAAGTTCCGACGAGCGCGCCATGTTCCACACCGATGGTCAGTCGATCGAAATCGACCTGATGTCTGACTTTACCAATGGATATGCAGTGACCAAATGGAAAAACCTGACTTCTGATGGTGTTGCCGGTTCTGACCCTGTACATGCCGATACCGACTACCCGATGTTCCGTATTGCTGATGCTTACCTGACCTTTGCCGAAGCAGTACTTCGTGGCGGAGGCGATAAGAATCTGGCAGTGGAATATGTAAACAAGGTACGAACTCGTGCTTATACCGATGAATCGGGTAATATCACCGCCGGTGAACTGACTCTCGATTTCATTCTCGATGAGCGTGCACGCGAATTGTACTGGGAAAGCCATCGTCGTACCGACCTGGTTCGTTACAAGCTGCTAACCGGCGGCGATTATATCTGGCCCTGGAAAGGCGGAGTAAAAGAAGGCAAGGCTACCGATGCCAAATACCGGGTATTCCCGATACCGGCATCCGACATTATTGCCAATCCAAACCTGGAACCAACCAGCGGTTATTAATCGTGTAATTTTAAATTGTAATCATTATGAAACAAATACAGAAATTAGGATACATCGTACTGGGGCTGTTTTTATTCTTTGCCTGCGAAGAGGTAGAAAGAGAACCGGTTGCAGTACCCGGTAACGGACCGGTACTTGAAGAACCTTCGATGGGTGCCAACATGGTATTTACCGAAGACAACGCTTCCGATTCAGTATTTTTTAGCTGGGAAGAAGCCGACTTCGGATTTCAGAGTGCAACAACCTACGTACTCCAATTCGACCGTGCTGGTAATGATTTTGCCGGACCTATCGACATTAGTACAACCTCAGATATTGAAGTGGGTTTAACCGTGGCAGAACTCAACTCAAAACTGCTGGCTTATGGTTTACCCCATTCTATGGCTACACAGCTCGAAGCCCGTGTTATGGCCCATGTTAATCCCAATGTTGATACACTTTATTCCGAAAGTGTTGCCTTGTCGGTAAGTCCTTACGAAGTGGTCATCATTTATCCTTCGTTGTATGTGCCGGGTAATTATCAGGCAGCCAGTGGCTATACCAACGACTGGTCACCTGCCGATGCACCACAACTCTATTCGGTGCTGAGCAATAGCAAATACGAAGGCTATGTGAATTTTGCCAACGATGGCGGAATGTTCAAGTTTACCGATCTGCCCGACTGGACAGTTAACTGGGGTGATGATGGTGCCGATGGAAGTCTCGATGCGGGTGGTGCCGACATTGCTTCTCCGGGAGCAGGTTATTACAAGATGAATGTCAATCTGAACGATATGACTTACAAGATCGAGAATACCACATGGGGACTGATTGGTTCAGCAACTCCCGGTGGTTGGGATACCGATCAGAACATGAACTACGACATGGTGAACCATGTGTGGACCATCACCCTCGATTTGGTAGCTGGTGACATTAAATTCCGTGCCAACGATGCATGGAACCTCGATTATGGTGACAACAGCGCGAATCTGACACTTGACCAGGGTGGTTCCAATATTGTAATTGGAGAGGCTGGTAACTATACCATCACCATGAACCTTGAGGTACCGGTTTATACTTATTCGGTGGTAAAAAACTAAACAGCTGATCAAATTGATGAAATAGCGAATAGTATAAAGCGCACCGAATGCCTGGTGCGCTTTATTTTTAAATTTTTTCATGAAGTGAAAAAACAACTTAATCTGAATTGAAATGAAAATTTTCCTGTTAGTAGTATTTACCCTGTTGTTAACAGCATCGTGTAGCAATTCTGAACAAAGAATGCAGGAAACATCACCCGATGGAAAACTGGTGCTTCACTTCTCGCTTGACGACCAAGGGGTGCCACACTACCAGCTCCGTTATGGTGATCAAAATGTTATCCTTCCTTCAGAATTGGGCTTTGAATTAGATCATCGCGAACCCTTGAAGGCAGGTTTTATTATTCAGGATATTGAACACAGCCGTTTCTCCGAAGAATGGGAAATGCCCTGGGGCGAAAAGCGCCTGGTCGATAATACCTGGCAGCAGATGAAAGTCGATCTGAAACAGGAGGCTACTGGGGTCTTGCTTTCGATTGTGTTCAGGGTTTTTGACGACGGACTGGGCTTTCGCTACGAATTTCCCGAACAGGAAGGAATCGACGAACTCATCATTCTTGACGAATTGACACAGTTCAGGCTTACAGGAAACCACACTTGCTGGTGGATTCCCGGCGACTGGGACATCTATGAGCATTTGTACTCTACCACTCTTTTTTCCCAAATTGATGCTACGACCAAACGCGATAATCCCAACCTGGGACAAACTTACATTCCCTATAATGCCGTGAATACGCCGATGACCATGCGTACCGAAAGTGGTCTGCATCTGAGCTTTCACGAAGCCGATCTCACCAACTATGCGGGCATGACCCTGCTGGTTGATACCGTAAATATGCAAATGACCAGCGAACTGGTCGGTTCCGACCGGCTTGGGTACAAAGTGAAACGTTCACTTCCTTTCAATACCCCGTGGCGCACCATTCAGGTATCGGAAGGTGCGGCTGGTTTGATCACCTCCGATTTAATTGAAAATTTGAATGAACCCAACAAACTGGGTGATATTTCGTGGTTCAAGCCGATGAAATACATGGGTATCTGGTGGGAAATGCACCTTGGAAAATCGACCTGGGATATCAGCAAGACCCAGGCCGCCGGAGATGCTGCAGCGCTTCCCGGAGCCAATATCTCAAGCCACGGAGCCACCACCGAGAATGCAAAAGCCTTCATCGACTTTGCCTCGGAGCACAACATTGGCGGCTTACTGGTCGAAGGCTGGAATACCGGCTGGGAACACTGGATTGGTTTTGAAGACCGTGAAGGGGTTTTCGATTTCATTACACCTTATCCCGACTACGATCTTGAAGAAGTGGTTCGCTATGGAAAGGAAAAGGGAGTGGAAATCATCATGCACCACGAAACATCGGCAGCTCCGAGGACCTACGAAGCACAGCTTGACACGGCTTATTCCCTGATGCAAAAGCTGGGAATCCATGCTGTAAAAACAGGTTATGTTGGCAAAATTATTCCCAAGGGAGAGTACCATCACGGACAATGGATGGTGAACCATTATCAGAAGGTAATTGAAACTGCAGCAAAATACCAGGTGGCTGTCAATGCCCACGAACCCATTAAAGGAACTGGCAAACGCCGTACCTGGCCCAATATCATTTCCCGCGAGGGCTTACGCGGTCAGGAATTCAACGCCTGGGCTTCCGATGGCGGCAACCCTCCCGAACATCTGCCCATTGTGGCTTTTACACGAATGCTGGCCGGACCGATCGATTTTACCCCCGGCATTTTTAACCTGAAACTTGAACCCTATAAGCCGAATAACCAGGTAAGCACTACCTTGGCCAAACAGCTGGCCTTGTATGTAATTATCGACAGCCCGGTACAAATGGCTGCCGACCTAATCGAGCACTACGAAGGGCATCCTGCATTTCAGTTTATCAGCGATGTGGGGGTTAACTGGGAACAAAGCCTGGTATTGAACGGCGAGGTAGGCGACTATATCACCATGGCGCGTGAGGAACGCGAAACAGGAAACTGGTTCCTTGGTAGTATCACGGACGAAAAGGCACGCAATTTTGAGCTTCCCCTCGATTTTTTGAAACCCGGACAAAGCTACAAGGCCATCATTTATGCCGATGCCCCCGATGCTCACTGGGACAAAAATCCTGCAGCCTATACCATTGAAGAAAAAACCGTAACTTCAAGCGATGTACTAAAACTGAACCTGGCCGAAGGTGGCGGGGTTGCAGTGAGTTTGATGAAATAAGAAGCGAAAGGATACCATGAGATTGAGAAAATACTTTTTTAGCATCTTGCTGTCGCTCCCCATCTGGACGCTGGCACAAATAAGCACTTCACCTGAACTGCCGGTGGCCGATCAGTCGGTAACCATCACCTTCAATTCGGCCGAAGAGAGTCGCCTGGGCTATTTTACCGGCGATTTGTATGCCCATACCGGAGTAGGCACCGACGAAGCAGGCGACTGGCAACATGTAATTGGCAGTTGGGGGAACAACGAGGCACAGCCTAAACTCGAATACCAGGGCGATGGAATTTATCAACTGAACATTGCACCCGACATTAATTCGTTTTACAGTGTTTCAGCCGGTGAAACTGTGATTAACATGTCGTTTGTATTTCGTAATGCAGCAGGAACGGCTCAGACCAACGATCTCTTTGTGACGGTGTACCAGCCCGGATTGAGTGTCGACCTGCAGGTGCCCGATAACAACGCAATTCTCGAGCAAAACACTTCGGTCAATATCCAGGCTACAGCCACCGAAGCAGCAGCTCTCACCCTGAAAGTGAATGGTACAACGCTTGCCGTAACAAGCGGCACAAGCATTAGTGCCGATTATGCTTTTGCCGAAGCAGGAAATTACGAGGTGGTGGTACAGGCAAAAGCAGGTGCCAATGAAGCCGCCGATACCTCGATGGTGCTGGTGCGCAATGCGGTTGAGCAACTGGCACTCCCGGAAGGCTCCCGAAAAGGCATTGCTTATCCCGACAATCAGTCGGTACGGCTGGTGCTTTGGGCTCCAGGGAAAGAGTTTGTCTTTCTTCTTTCAGAACTCAGCGACTGGGTACCTAAAAACGAATACCAGCTAAAAAAGGACGGCGACTATTTCTGGATTGAACTCAGCGGACTGGAAAGTGGTAAGGAATATGCCTTTCAATACCTGATTGACGGCGAAATCTTTTTGGCTGATCCTTATACCGAAAAAATTCTTGATCCATGGAACGACCAGTACATCAGTGCTGAAACCTATCCCGAATTGCTGACTTACCCTGTAGGTAAAACCGATGGAATTGCATCGGTTTTTCAACCCGGAAAAAGCAACTACACATGGAAATTTCCGCAGGTTGAAATCCCTGCGAAGGAAGAAATGATCATCTATGAGCTATTGATTCGCGATTTCACCGAAGAGCATAGTTATGCAGCAGTTATTGAAAAGCTTGACTATCTCGAAAATCTGAACATCAATGTACTGGAGCTGATGCCGGTGAATGAGTTTGAAGGGAATTCAGGCTGGGGATACAATCCCTCCTTCTATTTTGCCCCCGACAAATATTATGGCCCGGCCGACGAACTGAAAAAACTCATCGATGAATGTCATCAACGCGGAATTGCCGTTGTGATCGACATGGTACTGAACCACAGCTATGGACAGAGTCCCTTTGTACAAATGTATATGGACAACTGGACCATCACCAGCGATAATCCCTGGTACAATGTTCATTCGAATTTTCAAAATCCCGATGCACAGTGGGGCTACGACTTTAATCATCAGGCGGCGGCTACCCGCGAACTGGTCGACAGTGTAAACAGCTTCTGGATGAACGAATACAAGGTCGATGGATTTCGTTTCGATTTTACCAAAGGATTTTCAAATACGCCCTATGGTCCCACCAGCTGGGGAAGTAATTATGATTTGCCCCGTATCAATAACCTAAAACGGATGGCCGATGAAATCTGGAAACGGAAACCCGGTGCGCTGGTAATTCTTGAGCATCTGGCCGACAACAGTGAGGAAAAGGCGCTGGCCGACCATGGAATGTTATTATGGGGAAACATGAATCACGCTTATGGAGAAGCAGCCATGGGTTATACCGATAATTCGGATCTTTCGTGGGGCTATTACGGACAACGTGGATGGAGTGAGCCCAATCTGGTCACCTACCAGGAGAGTCACGACGAAGAGCGCAATGCCTATCGTTGTCTGAACTTTGGAACCAGCTCAGGAGCCTATAACATACGAAACCTGGATGTTGCACTCGATCGGCTCGCACTTACGGCCCTGTTTCACCTTCCACTTCCCGGTCCGAAAATGATTTGGCAGTTTGGCGAACTGGGCTACGATGTCAACATCGATTTTAATGGACGCCTGGGAGAAAAGCCTGTACGGTGGAACTATGTCGATAAGGCCAATCGGGCCGATCTGTTCAAAGTATATGCTGCATTGAATCTGCTCAAGCAAAATTACAGCGAGTTTTCGGAAGGCGATTTCACATATTCTTTAAAGGGAAAGGTGAAAAGCTATCAACTTAGCAACGAAGGCGAGCATGTAATCGCCATTGGGAATTTCGATGTACAGGCACAGACTGTTTCGATCGATTTTCCAACAACGGGCACCTGGTACAATTACTTTGCACAAAGCACCATCGAGCTAAGTTCGCCAACAATGGATTTCAACCTTGAACCGGGTGAATACCTGCTGCTCACCACCCGTGAGATGGAACAGCCCCAGTTTAGCATCCGTCTCGACGATCAGTTTATTGGGGAATCTGTGTTTCAGTTTTATCCCAATCCAGTGAATGACTGGCTTACCATCGAAGGAGAACAGCTAAGCAAAGTCGGCATATATAACTTAAGTGGCCAACAACTGATGTCCTGGGAAGTACAACCAACCGTAGGTCGTACGCGACTTGATGTTACTTCGCTCAAAAACGGAATTTATCTTTTACGTGCAGAACAAAGAAACGGATCAACTTTTAGCAGAAGAATTGTAAAACAATAGCTTATTGTAGCAAAAAGGGGGAGAAGGGCAGCAGATGTATATTTGCTGTCCTTTCATTTTGAGCAGGAATTGCTATCTTCATCGCATTCATTTAAAATAGGAAATTATGCTTCGTTTAGCCCCTCTGCTTTTTTTGGTCTTCTTCAGCCTGAATTTATTGGCCGGCCCCGGATCAACAAGCTTCAATGTGCTTGACTACGGTGCAATAGCCGGTGATGAGCAAACCGATCACCGGGCTGTCAATGCGGCCATCGATGCAGCTGCAGCAGCCGGTGGCGGAACGGTTTACTTCCCCGCTGGTGAATACCTCTCTTTTTCAATCCGTTTGAAAAGCAATGTGAACCTGTATTTGGAAGCTGGCGCCATACTGCTTGCAGCCAATCCGGCAGACTTTCCCGATCAGGGTTACGACCTGCCCGATTACAATGTGTGGGGCGACTCACTGCAATACCAGGATTTCGGCCACAGCCACTGGAAGAACAGTCTGATTTGGGGAATCGGTCTCGAAAATGTTATCATCGAAGGGCAGGGAATGATTGATGGCAAAGGCCTGGTAAAACACGGTAGTCGTGCTCCCGGACTGGGAAACAAAGCCATTGCTTTGAAAAACTGCCGGAACATTGCCATCAGGGATATCACCATTTTCAGGGGAGGGCACTTTGGTATTCTGCCTACTGCGGTCGACCAGTTTACCATCGACAATGTGAAAATCGATTCCAACCGCGATGGCATCAACATCGACTGTTGCCGCAATGTAAGCATCAGCAATTGTTATGTGAATACCCCCAACGACGATGCCATTGTGCTGAAAAGCTCGTATGCACTGGGATATGCGCGCACAACCGAGAATGTGACCATTACGGGCTGCAAGGTTTCGGGCTTTGACATGGGTACTTTTCTCGACGGCACCTATCAAACTACCCAGACCATGGCACCCGATAAAGGAGGGGTTACGGGACGTATCAAACTGGGTACCGAGTCGAACGGTGGTTTCCGGAACATCGCCATTACCAACTGTACTTTTACCCATTGCCGTGGCCTTGCCATCGAGTCGGTCGATGGTGGAATTATCGAGAATGTGGTGGTAAGCAACCTGGTAATGAACGACCTTGTTAACTCACCTTTTTATATCCGTCTGGGTTCACGAATGAGAGGCCCCGAAGGAGTGCCGGTTGGAACGCTTAAAGGAATCTCCATTTCCAATGTTACCATCACCGGAGTGCCACCACGATACGCAGCACTGATCATGGGAATTCCCGGTCATCCTGTTTGCGATGTCGACTTTAACAACATAAAAATGAAGGTTCAGGGCGGCGCACCCGCCAGTCAGGCACAGCTTGAAGTGCCCGAACTCGAAACCGGTTATCCCGATCCGCGCATGTATGGTGATATTCCTGCATGGGCCTTCTTTGTTCGTCATGCCGAAAACATCGATTTCAACAATGTGGAAGCAGAATTTGAAGAAGACGATGGCCGGCCGGCTTATGTACTCGACGATGTGGCCAATGCTCGCTTTTTCGATATCGAAGCAGACAAAAGCAACACTTCGGGCTTGATGCAGCTGGTAAATTCTTCTGATATTACGATCAAATGGTTTAAAGGTTTGGAAGATCAATTCCTGATGCAAAGCGGTGAGAAGTTAAGAAAATAATGATTAAGCGATAAATTGAAAATACAAACCAATGAAAAAATACTTTGTTCTTGCTTTCCTTAGCCTGTTTGCCATGCTTTCGATGGCACAAATCCATCAGCTTTCGGGTCCCGATGGTCGTCTGGAAGTTCAAACCGGATTGAAAGATGGAAGTCCGTTTTACACTGTAAAATATGATGGTGAAGTATTGCTTGAACCTTCACCCCTGGGGCTCGAAACCTCGCTGGGCAGCTTCTCGAACGCGCTGGACTATCTTGCTCATTCGAGCCGTACAATCGATGAAAGCTACGAAATGAACCGGGCCAAGGTAAGCCGCATTCATTACCAGGCCAATGAGCTGACACAAAGCTTTATCAATTCGGAAGGTGATACCCTGCAAATCGTTTTCAGGGTGAGTAACAACGATGTGGCTTTTTCCTACCGCATTGCCGTATCGGGAGATGAAACCAATCTCAGGGTGAATGCCGAAGCGACCGCATTCGATTTACCAGATTTTGCCACCACTTTCATTTCGCAGCAGGCCCTGCCCATGACCGGCTGGATGAACACCAAACCAAGTTACGAAGAGGAATATACTTACGACGAAGCAGTAGGTACACCTTCACCCAATGGGGTGGGCTATACCTTTCCTGCACTTTTCAGAATTGGTGAAAAAGGCTGGGTTTTACTTTCAGAAACCGGAGTCGACAGCCGTTATGTGGGTTCGCGATTGGGGGAAGGAAACAGGGCAGGCTTCTATCCGCTCGAATTTCCACAGGAAGGAGAAAACAATGGGCTGGGCGGAACCTTTGCTGCCATGGCGCTGCCGGCACAAACACCATGGCGTACCATCACGGTGGGGCGCGATTTGAAACCCATTGTGGAATCGACAGTGGCTTTCGATGTGGTGAAACCGCTTTATGAGCCTTCGCAGGAATACAAAATGGGGCGCTCAACCTGGAGCTGGATTGTGTGGCAGGACAACAGCATTAATTACGACGACCAGGTGAAATTCATCGATTTAGCGGCCGCACTCCACTTCGAATACATCCTGATCGACAACTGGTGGGATCGTAACATCGGGCGCCAACGCATGGAAGAGCTGGTAAAATATGCTGCCTCTAAAAATGTGAGCGTATTGCTGTGGTACAACTCCAACGGTTGGTGGAATAATGCGCCCCAAACACCGCAGGATTGTATGAACACAGCCCCTGCCCGCAAAAAGGAAATGGCCTGGCTGCAGCGTATCGGCGTGAAAGGGCTCAAGGTCGATTTCTTTGGAGGCGACAAACAGCAAACCATGAAATTGTACGAGGACATCCTTTCCGATGCGAACGACTACGGTTTGGTCATTACCGTTCACGGAAGTACCATTCCGCGTGGCTGGCAGCGCATGTTCCCGAACTTCATCACTTCCGAAGCCGTACTGGCATCCGAAAATCTGATCTTCAACCAATATTTCACCGACAAGCATGCCTTTAATGCGACCATCTTGCCCTTTACACGAAATGCCATCGGATCGATGGACTTTGCACCGGTGTTCTTTAACAAGCGACTGGCACGCGATCCTGAAAATCATGGAAATTATCGACGCACCACCGATGCATTTGAAGCGGCAACAGCTGTATTGTATTTTTCACCGGTTCAGTATTTTGGAATCACACCCAACAATCTTGACGAGCAACCGGAGCATGTGCTGAATTATATCAGGGAAGTGCCCAGCACCTGGGACGAAACACGCCTGATTGACGGATATCCCGGAAAAGAAATTGTTTTGGCCCGCCGAAAGGGAAAACAATGGTATGTGGTGGCCGTTAATGGTGAAAAGAATGAAAAAACACTCAGCGTGAAGCTGCCCATGCTGGCCGGTCAAAAAGTAAATATGCTCTACGATAAGGAAGACCGTACTGCCGGAATTAGGCAGTTGAAAGTTGATCAAAGCGGAAAGGTGGAACTGAAACTCTTATCCGAAGGGGGTGCAGTAATATACTAATGACGCAAGCAGAAGAAAACGACTCAAGATAAATCTAAAACGAATGAAGAACATGTTGTTGCAGCTTACTTCCAATGGAATGGGAAGTGGAGATGAAGTGCTGGGGATGCAGTTGATTGAGAATTACTTCAAACTGATTTTACAGGAAGACAGCCTGCCCAAAGTGCTTGTTTTTTATAACAGTGGGGTGAAGTTATTGGCCGAAGGATCGACGGTAATCGCCAGCCTGAAAGCAATCGAAGCAAAGGGAGTGCAACTGCTTGCCTGTAAAACCTGTTTGAATCATTTTAAGTTGATGGATAAACAGCTGGTCGGAAAGGCCGGAACCATGCTCGACATCATTGCACTACAGAACGAGGCCGACAAAGTGGTGAGTCTTTAGCATCAGGAAGTAAATGGAGCGCTGGGGTGCTTCCAGTGGATGAAATATCCGGAATTTGAAGTGTTAATTCATCGTGCTGCAAGGTTTAAATGAACGATTTGTCTGGCTTTAGCAAACCGAAATGAAACTGGTGTTGTTATCTTCAATAGTTTTTACAAAAGAGCAAAAAGGCTATGGAGAGAAATTTAAAAATGAACCCGGTTCAGAAGTTTATCAAAGCAGAAAGCTCAAGTGGAGTGCTGCTGTTTGCAAGTACTATTCTGGCTTTAGTATTGGCCAATTCGCCACTGCGCGAGTGGTACGATGCACTGTGGCAGTTTGAGATTGGAATTAAATCCGATTCTTTTAAACTGGTTAAACCGCTTATCCTTTGGATCAACGACGGGTTAATGGCCATCTTCTTCTTTGTAATCGGCTTAGAGGTAAAACGGGAACTCGTCATTGGGGAGCTGAATTCGCTTAAGAAATCGTCGTTGCCCATTTTTGCGGCCATTGGGGGCATGGTGGTTCCCATGTTGCTGTATATGTTTCTGAACGAAAATCCTGAAACTGCCGGTGGTTGGGGCATTCCCATGGCAACCGACATTGCCTTCTCGCTGGCTGTTTTGACGCTGCTGGGTAAACGGGTGCCCATCGGACTAAAGATTTTTCTCACCGCTTTTGCCATCATCGACGACATTGGTGCCGTGCTGGTAATCGCCTTGTTTTACACGGGAAATATAGCATGGAACCTGCTTTTCATTGCCGGACTGCTTCTGTTGTTGCTCTATGTGTTATCGGCACGAAAACAATACAATAAATATTTACTTCTTCTGGTAGGTGCAGCTATATGGGTGCTTTTCCTGAAGGCCGGAATTCATCCAACTATTGCCGGTGTATTATTGGCTTTTGCAGTACCCGTGAACCAAAAAATCAACGAATTTACTTTTGCAGAAAAACTGAAAGAAATTGTAAGTCATATCACACGCGATAAAAATACTACCAAGCTGCCTGTGTTGAGCCATCATCAAATCGAAGCCATCGATGATCTGGAAGACTGGACTGCAAAGGTACAATCACCGCTGCAGCATCTCGAACACCGACTGCATGGCTGGGTGGCCTTTTTCATTATGCCTGTTTTTGCCTTTTCGAATGCCGGAGTGAGCTTTACCGAAGGGATGAATTTTGAGCTTCCCCTGGTTAGTTCCATTGCCATTGCACTCTTTGTTGGTAAAGTGCTGGGTGTTTCGCTCTTCTCGCTGGCAGCCATCAAGTTAAAACTGGCCGATCTGCCCAAGCGGGTTAATTTCATGCAGGTTTTTGGAGTGGCACTGCTTTCAGGACTGGGCTTTACCATGTCGCTTTTCATCGCCAACCTGGCTTTTGCCGATAGTTCACTTTACCTCGATTCGTCGAAAATAGGGATTATCATTGGATCGCTGGCTGCAGGAATTACAGCCTATGTGGTACTTAAATTTGCACTGCCTAAAGCCGATAAATAGTAAATGGAAAAAGAATGCGATGACTGAAAATGGCAGTCATCGCTTTCTTTTTATTTGGAATAGACCTGGTTCTCTTGTTCAGCCACTCTGATAAAAGTGGTTCTTTTCGATAATTCCTTGAGTTGCGATGCGCCCACATAGGTACAGGTGCTGCGAACGCCTCCGAGTATATCCTGAATGGTATTGTCAACGGCTCCGCGATAAGGTACCTCAACGGTCTTCCCTTCGCTGGCGCGGTAGTCGGCTACACCGCCGGCATGTTTGTCCATGGCTGTTGACGAACTCATGCCATAAAATTGTCTGAATTTCTTTCCTTCTTTTTCAATCAGCTCGCCACCACTTTCGTCGTGTCCGGCAAGCATGCCTCCCAGCATGACAAAATCGGCTCCGGCGCCAAAGGCTTTGGCCACATCGCCGGGGGTGCTGCATCCTCCGTCGCTGATGATCAGGCCGCCCAGCCCGTGTGCTGCATCGGCACATTCAATAATGGCCGAAAGCTGCGGATAACCAACTCCCGTTTTTACACGTGTGGTGCAAACCGAACCGGGACCTATGCCCACTTTGATAATGTCGGCTCCGGCCAGCAGCAGTTCTTCCACCATTTCGCCGGTTACCACATTGCCTGCAATGATGATTTTATCGGCAAATTGTTCCCTGGTTTTTTTCACAAAATCGACAAAGGGTTCCGAATAGCCATTGGCCACATCAATGCAGATGAATTTAAGTTGAGGATGCGTATCCATGATGGCGTGCACCTTCTGTAAATCCTGTTCCCCTGTGCCTGTACTAAGGGCAATGTAGTTCTCGATTCCGTCGGGAGCCTGCTGCATAAAGGAGTTCCACTCAGCAGTTGTGTAGTGCTTGTGAATGGCCGTGAACATCGTTTTGGCCGATAAGGCCAGCGCCATTTCAAAGGTACCCACCGTATCCATGTTGGCTGCCATTATTGGGATGCCGGTCCAGCTTTGTTGTGTGTGCATTAATCTGAAAGTCCGCTCCAGGCTTACCTGTGAACGGCTTTTAAGTGTTGAACGCTTGGGGCGGAACATTACATCCTTAAATCCCAGCTTGATATCGTATTCTATTCTCATAATGATAATATTTTTTGCGGCGCTAAAGATAACTTGTCCCGGTGCAGCCAAGGCTTTATTTCTTTAAAAATTTCATTTGTTTTTCATTCGCCGGGAACTCAAAACAATAAACATAACGACTCCGGCCAGCTTAAGAAGAGATGGAGATGGTTCTTATTTTCAAATTGTTGAGTAGTATGCCAAGCGCTCTATGATTTAAAGGGTATTGTTGGGTGTCAAACGCCTTCTATGCAATGCGTTGTCCGGCCCCGGGACCTGGTTTTAGACTGTAAATTTCATCGATATGCAGTAAAACAACGGCTTTGGGTTGGGGCATTCCGGCTTTTAACGACATTTCGGATGCTTGCTCATAGATATCACCTTCGGTAACAATTTTTGGAGTACACACAAAGCGAAAGCCTTCCATGACTTCACGATTCACAACGGCTACTGCGTCCAATGAGCCGTCGAGCAGGTTCTGATAAGTAGTTCTTCCTACCCCTTCATTAAAAATAAGCGTTTCGTCATCGAAAACACGGGTCGAACGCTTGGGCGCATTGTTGGGTACTCCGTTTTTACTTACAGTAGCATGAAAACACTGCTGCGATGAAATCATATCCTTCATTTCTTTAGTAAGCTTTGCCATCGTTATTGTTTTTGTTGATTAGTATTTCTTGAATCAATGCCTAAGATACAACATAATTTTTTGTTTTATAATTACGATCAAGCGGACTTCGCCCTTAATTTTTTCCAGAGGAAACCTAAAATGTCAAAAATCACACCCTGAAATGTAATTCATGCAATATTTGCCCATCCCCTTTTGTATTCTGCGCTTTATCTTTACCCTGAATCTAAACTTGAAAAGAGATGCAACGAATGTTTTTGATGATGACTGTTCTGATGTGGGCACTGGTGAACAGTTTTGCTTCTGCCAGTGTGCGTGAAGAGCTGCTGATGGATTTTAACTGGAAATTTGCTTACGGCCACCCCTACGATGCAGCACAGGACTTTAATCATGGAACTGCCTATTTCTCCTATTTTGCCAAAGCCGGTTATGGCGACGGACCGGCGGCTGCCAATTTCGACGACCGTGCCTGGCGGGTACTCGACGTACCGCACGACTTCGCAGTGGAACAACCTTTTAGTGCCAGTGGTAGCCACAGTCATGGATACAAGGCCATTGGCCGCAAGTTCCCCGATGTGAGCGTTGGCTGGTACCGTAAAACATTCGAAATACCGGAGGAAGACCTGGGCCGCAGCATCACAGTCACCTTCGACGGGGTGCACCGCGATTCGAAAGTATGGATCAACGGGCATTACCTGGGGAATGAGGAGAGTGGCTACAACAGTTTCAGTTACGACCTCAGCCGTTACCTGAACTATGGTGGTAAAAACGTGTTGTCGGTGCGCGTTGATGTTACTTACGAAGAAGGCTGGTATTACGAAGGAGCCGGTATTTACCGCCATGTATGGCTCACCAAAACCAGCCCGCTGCACGTAGACACCAACGGAACTTTTGTTTATTCCGAAGTACAGGGAGATCAGGCCACGGTTTTCATAGAAACGATCATACGAAACGACCAGCTCGACCAGGTTGTTGCACAGGTCGAACATCAACTGCTCGATGCCGATGGGAAAATTGTAGCCCGCTCGGGTAAAGAAGAAACAAGCATCCCGGCAGTTGGAAGTACGACCATCAAACAACAAATGGAAATCGACAATCCACACTTGTGGTCGCTCGATGATCCCTATCTCTATCAGGTGAAAACCATCGTTAGCCATGGGGGTACCAGCGAAGATATTTATTTTACCCGTACAGGTATTCGTACCATTGAATGGAAGGCCGATAAGGGTTTCTTCCTGAATGGTGAACATGTGAAACTAAAGGGCACCAACAACCATCAGGACCATGCCGGCGTGGGAACAGCCATGCCCGATGAATTGCAATACTACCGGATTTCGCAGCTGAAAGCCATGGGCAGCAATGCCTATCGCAGCTCACACAATCCGCCCACCCCCGAACTGCTCGATGCCTGCGATGAACTGGGCATGCTGGTGATTGACGAAAACCGCATGATGGGTACAGCGCCCATTGTGAAAGATTATCTTGAACGGCTCATCCGTCGTGACCGCAACCATCCTTCCATCATCCTCTGGTCCATGGGCAACGAAGAATGGGGAATTGAGGGTACCATCACCGGAGAACGTATTATTCAGGAAATGCAGGTCTTTGCCAGTCAGCTCGATCCAACGCGACCTAAAAATGCGGCCAGCAGCGGTGGCTGGGGGAATGGCATTTCAAAGCACATCGAGATAATGGGATTTAACTACCTCGGAAATGGTGATCACGATGCCTATCATCAAAAGTTTCCCGATAAACCTTCGGTAGGAACCGAAGAAGGATCGACCAATACCACGCGCGGCATTTATTTCGACGATCCCGACCAACTTCACATTGCCGCCTACGACCGCACGGCCCAAAACGGCCATTTCAAAACCATTGAATATACCTGGAAATTTTATGACGAGCGTGATTGGCTGGCCGGTATGTTCATCTGGACCGGATTTGATTACCGTGGAGAGCCAACTCCCCATGGATGGCCTTCCATTAACTCTTATTTCGGCATGTACGACGTGTGTGGTTTTCCGAAGGACAATGTGTGGTACCTCAAATCGTGGTGGGGCAATGAGCCTGTTTTACATTTGTTTCCTCACTGGAACTGGCAGGGACGCGAAGGCGAAAACATTAGGGTAGTGGCTTACAGCAACTGCGACGAAGTGGAGTTATTGGTGAATGGTAAAAGTGCCGGAAGGGAAAGCATGCCGCGCAATGGACACATCGAATGGATGGTGCCCTACAAAGCTGGAAACATTGAGGCCATCGGCTATGTGAATGGCAAAGTACAGATGAAAGAGAAAATTGAAAGTACCGGAGAGCCGGCTCAATTACAAATGAAAGCCCACAAGAAAACTTTCAGTGCCAATGGTGAAGACCTGGCCATCATCACAGTTTCGACAGTCGATGGGCAGGGACGACATGTTCCCACAGCAGATCAAATGATACATTTTGAGCTCGACGGCCCCGGTAAAATCATTGGCGTCGGGAATGGTGATCCTTCTTGTCTCGAACCCGACAAATACATCGAAACGGTGGAGGCGCTTAAAATTGAAAACATGAAAGCCAAAACGGTGGAGAATACCCTCGACCGGCCCGAAGTGACTATGGGCTTCGACGATAGCAGCTGGTCGTCCATGCAAAGAATGGGCCGGCAGATTCAGGAAGCTAAAGCCGTCGTTTTCAGGGGTGAAATTCATTTGCCTGATGACATTTCTGAAGCAAAAGTAAAGCTGTTTTACAATGCCATTGGCAACCTGCAGCAGCTTTATGTTAACGGCCAGGCGATTAGCGATGAGCTGAACAAGGACCAAAAGGAGCGCTATGCTTTCGAATTGGAAAACTCCTTGCTTCGGCCCGGTAAAAACGAAATTGCCATCGTGGCTACTCCTTACACCGTGAAGAACAGCTGGGAGTCGCCTAATACCGATCCGGGTGTGGTACAGGTAATTATACCGGCAGCACCCTACCAGCGAAGTTTGTTCAGTGGTTATGCCCAGGTGATCGTACAAACCGGAAGAGAAGCAGGATCGATCAGGCTGACTGCAAAAGCAGAAGGATTGAAACCTTATACCTTGGTGCTTAAGAGTGAAGAGAGTATGTTGAGGCCTTATGTGGAATAAACGCAGGCATCAACATTCCGGTGCGCTGCACCTAAATGCTTACGATGCAAATTCCTGTGCTGTAAACATGATCGGTGCTCCGCACCTAAGGTTGCTCTTGAACTTGAATGCAATAAACAGCATCGAAACTCCACATCTGTTTGTTGTAAAATGGCAGGTGTAAAAAAAGCGGCAGCGCCGCGATCATGTTTATAGCCTCTGTTAACCCCTGCTTGATTGATCCCAGCAATGGGTACAAAGCTTTTCCTTTGGCAGACCTATTGCTTCCACAAGGTCGTCGAGATGTTGAAACTTCAGCGTGGTAAGTCCCAGGTCTTTTCTTATCTGTTCCACCATTCGGCCGTATTCTTCAGAGTCGGGGTCGGCATATTTCGATAAATCGACATCTTCCTTTCCTTCCAGTTTAACAATGGCCTTGCGCGTAGCCAACTCGAGCGTGGTTCTTGAGCGACTGAAATTCAGGTATTCGCAGGGATAAAGCAAGGGAGGACAGGCAATGCGCATGTGAACTTCGGCGATCCCCGAGCGGGTAAGGTCTTTCACATTGTCTTTCAACTGGGTGCCACGTACGATCGAGTCGTCGAGAAAAAGTCCTTTCTTCCCTTCAATCAGGGCACTGTTGGGCAATAATTTCATTTTAGCCACCAAATCGCGTGTTTTCTGATTCTGTGGCATAAAACTTCTTGGCCATGTAGGTGTATATTTGGCGTAGGGACGCATCAGGGGAATTTTGGCCGCATTGCTGTAGCCCATGGCATGTCCGATACCCGAATCGGGGATGCCTGCCACAAAGTCGGGTTCCACATCGTCGTTTTGAGCCAGCCGGGCACCACAACGATAACGGGTTTCGTCTACATTAATTCCTTCGTAAAATGAAGTGGGATAGCCATAATAAACCCACAGGAAGGAGCAAATCTGCATGGGCTCATCCGCTTTCCTGATTACTTTGTAGCCATCGGGACGGATCGAAACAATTTCGCCGGGTCCCAAATATTTGTCAATGGTGTAATCGAGATTTAAAAAAGAAGAAGTTTCGGAAACAGCACAATAGGCACCTTCTCTTTTTCCGATAATGATGGGTGTCCGGCCCAGCTTGTCGCGGGCAGCAATGATTTCGTCCTCGTTCAGTATCAGAATCGAACACGAACCTTCGATGGTGTTGAATACATTTTCGATGCCTTCCTTAAAACTTTGCTTTTCACAAATAAGCATGGCAATTAGTTCGGTGGTGTTAATGCCGCCCTGACTGGTTTCGCTGAAGAGTTTTTGTTGCCCCAGAAAGCGCTGCGCCAGTTTGTCGATGTTGTTGATTTTGGCAACTGTCGACAGGGCAAAGCGTCCCAAATGTGCATAAATTAACAGGGGCTGTGCTTCATTGTCGCTGATAATGCCAATGCCCGATTCGCCTTCAAAGCCGGCAACATCGCTGTCGAATTTGTTTCTGAAATAACCATCCTCCAGGCTGTGAATTGCCCGTTGATAACCTTTTTGGGATGAAAAAACCGCCATGCCGGCACGCTTGGTTCCCAAATGGGAATGATAGTCGGTACCATAAAAAACATCGTCGATGCAATCACTCAAAGCTGTAGCGCCAAAAAAACCACTCATTATTTTGAAATTTTGTTTGAGCGGCTAATGTATAAAAAAGGTAGTAATAATCGTTAGGGTGTACTGTGCTGCGAAGGTTTTAATACTAATTCGGGTTGGTAAATCCCCCAAAGGCCTCTAAATAGAATATAAAAAAAGCTGCTTGCTTTTGAGTTAAAAATTTCTTGTATGAAGCAGACAAAGTTCAAATAAAAATTCCTTTGTGTGCTTTGTGTCTTTGTGGGATCCATCGTATTACCCAATTGCTCAGTCCGCACAACGATATGTTTTAAATTCGTTTCTTCAGGGCACATAAAAACGTGCCGACAGGCTCTGATGGTCATTCCTGAAAAGCAGCAGGTACATACCCCTGCGATACGATTGAATGGAATGGCTTCTGTTGTTTGTTTCCCAAAGGGCTTTTTCGATGAACTGACCGTTTATGTTGTAAATTGAAAGCGTCGCCTTCTCCTCTCCGGGTAGATCAACCACAAGCGTTTGTTCATGGTGGTTAACATATATTTTCAACAAGCCATTTTGCAGTATTGGCGACGAACTGTAGCTATAGCTTAAAGTACCCAGCAGCCACAAATCTTCATCCACTACAACCGAGTCGGGTGAATAAGTCATTTCATGAATAATGCTTTCTTCAGGTGAGGTATTTGGAACCCAAATCATTTCCCTGGTTCCATTTTTATAAAGCGACAAAGGAATTTTCATTTCGAAGAAGGGGCCGCCGACTACCGAGGGTGCTTGTTGTATGTCGATGCGAAGCTGATGCTGTGCGTTCAACACTTCAATATTGTAGAGCGGATGTCCTTCGCCATACAACCAGTCGTTGAAAAATTCACCAAGTGAAGTGTCTGCCGCAGCCTCCAGATTTTCGCGCAATACAGTGGTGGTGGCAAAACCATCGGCAACCCGCTCATCATTCAGATAATGCCTGATGCCGTCGTAGAATGCTTCGTCGCCGAGCTGGCCCCGCAACATATGCAGCAAATAGGCCCCCTTGTTGTACGAGAGGCGCGAATCGAAAATCCGGTTAACACTGCTGGTATCGGCCACCCACACACTGCCCCCTGCATTCGATGTAACCTTCTCGATGACGGCTTCCTTCCAGCGGTACCACCAGTCGGGATTGAGATGTTCGTAATATAGTCCCGTAAGGTAGGTGGCAAAGCCCTCGTTGAGCCATATTTCCTGCCAGCTTCCGCAGGTAATGTAATCGCCAAACCACTGGTGAGCCAGCTCATGGGCAATCAGACTGGTGGAGAAGCCGCCCATCGAGCTCATGGTTTGGTGCTCCATACCGCCGCCCCAGCCAAACTGTGCATGTCCGTATTTTTCATTTTTAAAAGGATAATCGATGAAGAGTTCGCTGTACAATTCGATTAAACGACCAGTAAATGGTGTTTGTTTTTTTGCCGTTTCAAGGCTCTCGGGATACACATAGTTCAGAATTTCAACCTTGCTGCCATCGTCAAGGGTGGCAAAATCTGAATAAATCTCATAATCGGTGGTACTCACAAAAACCAGGTAGGTGGCAATGGGATGTCGGTGTCGCCAGTGACAGGTGCGCACATTGCCCTCAATGCTGTTTTCGATGAGCAGACCATTCGACGCCGTTTCGTATGGCATGGGTGAGCGGGCAATTACATCGATCGAATCGATTTTATCGATCAGGCTTTGCTTGCAGGGCCACCATTCGCGTGCGCCATAGGGCTCCGAGAGCGTGAAAAGTACGGGAATGTTGTTGCTATGGATTCCGCTTGTAAACGATCCGAAGCCCGATGAAGGCGGAACGCCTGAGTAATGAACCGTAAACGAAGCCTGCTCACCGGCTGAAAGTACCTTGGGCAGGGTGATAATCAACTGGTGGCCCATGCGCTGATAATGAAGTTGCCGGCCTTCTGAAACCAGGCTGTTAAGCTCCATCTCGTCGGCCAGATCAATGGTGATGCTTTGCAGCTGATCGACCAGTGCACTAAAGGCAAAATATATACTGCCGCTGATGAATTTTCTCGACGGATCGAGCTCCAGCTCCAGTCGGTTGTAATGAAGATCCCAGGTGCCATAATCTGTCCGCTCTTTTTCGAGCGACTTGAATCGACTGCTTTCGTCAGGCGTCAATAAGAATTCATCCTTGTAAAAAGGTACCCCGGAGGTATTGTGCTGAGCCGCAACAAATACCGGGACGAACGAAAAGATGACATAGAAGCAGTAGAATATATTTTTATGCATACGATCTTTTTTTTAGTTATTAAGCCCGGGTTCTTGTTTGCGGAATAACTTTTGTGAGCCTTATGTTTATTAAGCTATAAAATTGGTAACTTTAATTCGGCAATCAAATTAATAAAAATTACGGTAATTGTTTTATTATTTACTAATCAGAGCAACAACTGCCTGAACTCAAACTAAACTCAACTAAAAATGAAACATCTCATCTTTCTGATCAGTCTGTTCTGGGCTACTGTTCTTTCTGCCCAGAACTATTCCGGACTTCAGCTGGAAACTTCGCCACACGCTGATCACTACACGCTTGTGTTTTTTGTTGATGATACCTTGTACGAAAGGGCCGAATACTACTGTGAGCAGGAAGTGAACCGTGAAAATGTAGTTCAGCTGATGAAGGAAGGTGCGCTCGTGCTTAACGGACAATATGTGCAGTATTATCCCAAAGGTACCATGCAGCTGCTTTGCCGTTTCATAATGGGAACGGTTAGCGGACAAGTTGTTGAATATTATCCCGATGGTCATTTAAAAATGATTGCCAATTGGGAAGATGGTCGTTTACAAGGACGTCTGCAGTCTTTTTATCCCAACGGGGCTCCCATGATTGAAAGCAACTTTGAAAACGATCAGAAAATGGGCAGGGAGTTAATCTATTATCCCGACAGTGTGCTTTGGGCGGTGCTGAAGTATAACCTTGGGCGACTCGATGGCCGTCAATTGTTTTATGATAAGGAAGGAAGGTTAAAGCGCAAATACCGGTATGATAACGGAAGCAGCCTTACCAAAATCAAAAAAGAAGATAAAGGTGAAACACAATATGCCGAAATCTATCACTATCCTGCTTCGGTCGATACCCTGAGTAAGCAACTTGAAAAGCTCCGTTTACCTGATTTTGAAAAAAAGGATACGGTGGTGAATATTCCAATTGTGCTGGCAGTCGATCAGGAGGGCAAGGTGAGCAGCGTTCATAAGTATGGTACCAATTCGGTGCCCAACAAGGACCGTATCAGGGACTGGGCGGCTACGGTAAGCGGCCTCGACCGAGCTACTTTTGATGGTATTCCCGTTGATTATCTACTTACACTGCCGCTTAGTTTCTACAACGGCGAATGGCTCAATCGCAGCTATCGCTCATCGAGACAGGATGTATTGAAGATCACTGGCGATGAACACTGGCTGCTTTCAAGCGTATTGAATTTCGAACGAATAGTGGAACCAGCAGCAGTAATCGAAAAACTAAAAGCCGGGTCGAAGGATGGTGAGGTCTTCGTCATCGTCGAAAAAATGCCCGAATATCCGGGTGGAGAAAAGGCACTGCGAAATTTTATCAGAAATGAAATAATATATCCTGTATCAGCAGCCAGGGCAGGTGTTCAGGGTCGGGTGTACGTCAGCTTTGTTGTTCAACCTGATGGAAGTATTGATGAAGTGAGGGTCGTACGGAGTGTCCATCCTTTGCTCGATGCCGAAGCCGTTCGGGTAGTGAAAAAAATGACCGGATGGAAACCGGGTCGTCAGAAAGGGAAGCCGGTAAAAGTTAAGTTTACCGTGCCAATTAGCTTTTCACTGCAGTCCTCAAAAGATGCAAAAGGCAGTTTTAAACCTTTTTCTTTCTGATGCCTGATACTTATTGACTTTCGTTTTACGGCACTTCATTTACAAGCTGCTTCCGTGGAATTTCCATGATTTCCAGATCGCGGATGTTGCCCTCGTCGATCACAAAGCGCAGCAGCGTTTTCACCTTGTGAAAGCCGTGATTACCGGCTGCCCCGGGATTCATGTGCAGTGCTCCGTTCTTTTTATCAAAAATCACCCTGAGGATGTGGGAGTGGCCGCTAATGAAAAGGGTGGGCGGGTTGTTGTATATGCCCGGCTTCACACTTTTATCGTAATGGCCCGGGTAACCGCCAATGTGCGTCATCCATACCTTTACGCCTTCGATGGTGAATTTCAGGTGCTTTTTAAAAACCGTTCTGATCTGGTGGTCGTCGATGTTGCCATAAACACCCCTGAGCGGTTTGAAGGCCGACAGCCGGTCGAGGGTTTCCATGTTCCCGAAATCGCCGGCATGCCAAAGCTCATCACAGTCAGCAAAAAATTCATAGAGCTTCGGTTCGATGAAGCTGTGTGTATCCGATAGAAGACCAATTTTCTTCATTGCTCATTAAAATTTGGCGTAAAAGTAGAAAATTTACGACCTTTAGCTCAAAGTTAAAGCAGCGAAACGAAAAGGTTCCGATCGCTTCTTCAACAAAAATTCATTCCTCCCTCGTGTAGAACGAGGATGCAACCTGAAAAACGAAAAGAATATGAAACGAATCGCCATTATCCGTCATGCCAAATCAGAGCAACAGAATTACGACCGTGATTTTGAGCGCCAGCTCGTTCAACGGGGAATAGACGATGCCCGCCGGCTTGCTGAAGAATTGAAAGCATTAAAGATTTTTCCGGATAAAATCATTTCGAGCCCGGCCACAAGGGCGCTGCAAACTGCCCTCATCTTTGCCGAAGGGCTGGCTTTTCCCCCTGCACAAATAGAAGAACAAAAAGGGCTTTATTTCGACTACACCACCAGCCACTTTATCGATCTGCTTCATCAGACCAACGACGGCGTGCAAACACTTTTCCTCTTCGGACACAATCCTTTCATGCATTACATGGCACAGAACATGAGCAGCGACTACGACGGGCACATGCCAACCAGCTCAACGGTGGTGCTCGATTTTGAGGTGGAAGCCTGGAAGGAAATCGAGGCAAGGCAGGGAAAGCTGTTTGTTCATTTGTATCCGGGGAAACGAAGCTGACGAATGATTTTGTAAAACTTCAGAAGAAGCTATAAGTTTGCTTCTTTAAAAATGAGCCGGTTCAATTGATTGGCTCGAACAATTATTACAATGAATATTTTCTATACTCCCGATATTACCGGCGATGAATACGTGCTCGATGAGAATGAATCGAAGCATTGTGTAAGGGTATTGCGCCAGGTGAAAGGCGATGTGCTGAGGCTGGTCGACGGGAAGGGCGGATGGTACCGTGCCGAAATTACCGAAGCCGATCCCCGTCGTTGTAAGGTGAAGGTGCTCGAGCATGTTGTAGATTATGAAAAGCGATCCTTCCATTTGCACGTGGCCATTGCGCCCACCAAAAACAACGATCGCTTCGAGTGGTTTCTCGAAAAGGCGACCGAAATCGGGATCGATGAAATCACTCCGCTCATCTGCGAACATTCGGAGCGCAGGAATATAAAGCCCGAGCGGCTGAACAAGGTGGTGGTGGCTGCCATGAAACAATCATTGAAGGCTTATCTTCCCAGGTTGAATAATTATACTAATTTTGAAGCGTTTATACAAAATGAGCACGAAGGTTTGAAGGTGATTGCTCATTGTGATGAACTGCACAAAACGCATTTGTTCCATGAGCTGGAAGCCGGACAAAAGGTGCTGGTGCTCATTGGTCCCGAAGGTGACTTTTCAGGAAAGGAAATTGAACAGGCACTGGACCGGGGTTTTAAGCCCGTAAGTCTTGGACAAAGCCGACTGCGTACCGAAACTGCAGGGCTGGTGGCCACGCAAATGGTGAATTTAATGAACGAAATAAAATGACGAAATTCTTACTATATATTTTACTGATTGTTGGGATGGGAGCCAGGGCACAAAGTGGCACCACCGTGAAGATTGCCCTGCTGAAATACAGCGGAGGCGGTGATTGGTACAGTAATCCCACTTCCTTACCCAATCTGATCGAATTTGCCAATGCCAACATTGGAACCAACATCAACCCGGTGCCTGCCACCGTCGAGGTGGGGAGTTACGAGCTGTTCAACTATCCGCTGGTGCACATGACCGGCCATGGCAATGTTTTGTTTTCCGACGATGAGGCAGAACTGCTCCGGGCCTATCTGATGAGCGGCGGCTTTTTACACATCGACGACAACTACGGGCTCGATCCCTACATCCGCCGCGAAATGAAAAAGGTATTTCCCGGGCAGGACTTTGTAGAGTTGGCTTTCGATCATCCCATTTATCACCAGCATTACGATTTCGATCAGGGCTTGCCCAAAATTCACGAACACGATGGCAAGGCGCCTCAGGGCTTTGGCCTTTTTCACGAAGACCGGCTCGTTGTCTTTTATTCCTACGAAAGCGACCTGGGCGACGGCTGGGAATCGTACAGCGTACACAAGGATCCCGAGCACATCCGCCAGCAGGCACTGCAAATGGGCGCCAACATCATCTCCTATGTTTTCAACCGCGATCAGCGCGAATTGCCCTAATCCCTCAACCTCAACCTTAACCTTAACCTCAACCTTAACCTCAAGCCAATGACCAAAGTAGTAGCATTTAACGGAAGCCCCCGTTCAAAGGGCAATACTTCCATCCTTATTGACGAAATTTTTAAAGTACTCCAAAAACACGGTATCGAAACCGAAAAGGTGCAGGTGGGCAACAAAAAGGTCCACGGTTGCACGGCCTGCGGCAAATGTCGCGAAATGCAGGATCGAAAATGTCACATTAAAAACGACTTGCTGAACCAGTGCATCGAAAAAATGATCGAAGCTGACGGGATCATTCTCGGATCGCCGGTGTACTTTGCCGATGTCACCAGCGAAATGAAAGCCCTGATCGATGTGGCCGGTTACGTTACCCGCGGTAACGGCCATTTGCTTGCCCGGAAGGTGGGAGCTGGCATTGCCGTACAGCGCCGCGCCGGCGATCTGCACGCGCTGAACAGCATGAACAATTTCTTTCTCATCAACCAGATGATCATTCCCGGATCGAGCTACTGGAACATTGCCATGGGAAAAGAACCCGGCGACGTGCTGAACGACAGCGAAGGAATCAATACCATGAAAAAACTGGGTGAAAACATGGCCTGGTTGCTCCAAAAAATAGCACGATAGCTTTCAACGAAGTGCAGGTTGGGTGAATGTATTCACCAAAAATACGTATCTATGGTGAATCCATTCACCGGAAATACGTATCTATGGTTAAAAAGATACTTTGGTGCCATTTAAAACTGACTTTAATAACGACAAATTTACGGTTAGACTTCACTATCCGTCAAAATGTTGTTAAATTAGATCCTGTCTTTCATACACCTAAATCAAAGGTTAAAATGGTAAGACAGATCTTACAATCTTTTAGCCTTTAAGTAACAGATGAAAAAGAAACTGGTTATACTTTCGGGAGCCGGCATCAGTCAGGAAAGCGGCATTAAAACGTTCAGAGACATGGGTGGTTTGTGGGAAGAATACGATGTGAACGAGGTGGCCACCCCGCAGGCCTGGGCCCGAAATCCGGAGCTGGTGATGCGCTTTTACAACGAACGCCGGAAACAGTTGCTCGAATGCGCACCCAATAAAGGACATTACGCTTTGGCCGCCCTCGAAAAGGATTTTGATGTGCACATTATCACGCAGAACATCGACAACCTGCACGAAAGAGCCGGAAGCACCCGGGTGTTGCACCTGCATGGCGAGCTGATGAAGGCCCGCAGCTCGGTCGACGATTCCCTGCTTTACGACATCGATGGCTGGGAGCTGAAGTTGGGCGAGCACTGTGCAAAGGGCAGCCAGTTGCGCCCCCATGTGGTATGGTTTGGCGAAGCGGTGCCGGCCATCGACGAAGCCATGCGGCTGACACAAAAAGCCGACCTCTTTGTCGTGGTCGGAACTTCATTGAATGTTTACCCTGCAGCAGGACTGCTCAATTATGTACGACCGGGAGTACCGGTGTTTCTCATCGATCCCGAACCTGTACAGGTGTATTCCAAAGTAAAGGTAATTAAGGAAAAAGCCGGCAGAGGCATTGAGATGCTACGCGATGAACTGCTCCTTCTGGCATAAACAGGAAATTATGATTGAATACTTATTGAAAGTACCTGAAGAAAAAGCATTTTTTGTTTCTCAATTGTTGGCCGAATTGGGCATCGATTACGATGTGCTGACCGAAATAAAAACAAACGACGACAGCATGATCGATGAAGAACAATATTTCACCGACTCCGACGAAAACAATTGATTTCCCTGGGAACATGATGAAGAAAACAATTTTTCTGTTGCTGATGCTATCCACCACCTTTTTCGAGCTCAGGGCACAGGAGTTCAAAGGAGGCGTACTGGCGGGTTTTAATGGCAGCCAGGTTGAGGGAGATGCCTCGAGCGGCTACAAAAAGCTGGGTCTGACCGGTGGTGCCTGGATTCAGCGCGATGTATCGGAGCGCCTTTACTGGGGAATGGAACTGAAAGTAAACCAGAAAGGAAGCCGTAAATGGGTGGCTCAGAATTCGAACTGGAAATATGTTTTCCGGATCAACTACATCGATCTGCCGGTAATGGCCGGTTTTCGCATTCAGCCCGACTGGTCGGTGTTTGGCGGATTGTCGTTCGGCTATGTTTTCAACATGCACAGTAAGAGCAGTTATGGCGACGAACCCACCGATTTGTACAACATTGCTCCCTGGGAGCTGGGCATGTTTGCCGGCATCAGGGTCGATTTTGAACGATTGATGCGCCAGAACTGGGCGAAGCGGCTGCAACTCGAAACACGCTTTCACTATTCGGCGCTCTCGATCGACGAAGATCACGACCTGTTTACCAAATATTTTTCCAACGGACAATTTAACAATGTAATTTCTACTGTGCTTTACTACCGGATGGATTGGGCCGGGAAGCAATAACCGGGGTTTATGGCAGGATGCCCTGGGTAAGTGTAAAATACTTCCCGGTTAAAACTTTCACTGCTCCCATTCGTTCTATATTTATGATAAATTATTAAAGTGAATACCATGGCAAAAAAAAATAAAGTGAAGGCCGTCAAAGGAAAAAAGGGCCTCAATAAAAAAGAATTAAAGAAAGCGATTCTCGAATTATACTATTCTGAACCCGAACGTTTATTCAATTACAAACAACTGGCAGCCGAATTAAAAGTGAATGACCCATCGAGCCGCCAGCTGATCACGGTGGCCCTGCAGGAACTGACCGACGACAACTATCTCGACCATGAAGGCAGGGGCAAATACAAGCTGAAGGGAAAAACCGGCTATGTAATTGGAACGGTCGACATGACACAAAAAGGTTACGCCTTTATCATTTCCGAAGAATTGGACGATGATGTTTTTGTTGCCGGCCCCAACCTGAACAAGGCGCTCAATGGCGATAAGGTGAGGGTGTACATCAATGCCAAGCGCAAACGCAAACAACCCGAAGGCGAAGTGGTGGAAATCATCGAAAGGGCAAAAACCAATTTTGTGGGAACCATTTCGATGTCGAAGAATTTTGCCTTTCTGGTTCCAAGTGGTAAGAACAATTTCGATATTTTCATTCCAAAGGATAAACTGGCCGGGGCCAAACAGGGACAGAAGGCAATTGCCAAAATTACCGACTGGCCGGCCCACGCAAAAAATCCTTTTGGCGAAATCATCGATGTACTGGGTGAAAGTGGTGAAAACGACACCGAGATGCATGCCATCCTGGCTGAGTTCGACCTGCCCTATAAATTTTCAGGCAGTGTCGATCGGGCAGCCAGTCAGCTCAAAACTGAGATTTCGGCCGATGAGTTGGCCAGTCGTCGCGATTTTCGCAAAGTACCCACCCTTACCATCGACCCCGAAGATGCGAAGGATTTCGACGATGCCCTGTCGCTGCAGCAACTGCCCAACGGCAATTGGGAAGTGGGTGTTCACATTGCCGACGTAAGTCATTATGTGCAGCCGGGCACGGTCATCGATAACGAGGCAGAAGAGCGCGGAACCTCGGTGTACCTGGTCGACCGCGTGGTGCCCATGTTGCCCGAAAAACTGTCGAATGGCGTTTGTTCGCTGCGTCCGCACGAAGACAAGCTTTGTTTCTCGGCCGTTTTCGAACTCAACGATCAGGCGCAGGTACAAAAGGAATGGTTTGGTAAAACCGTAATTTGGTCCGACCGGCGCTTCAACTACGAAGAAGCACAGCAAATTATTGAAACAGGCCAGGGAGAAGAAATGAAAGCAGAAGTGCTGAAACTCCATGAGCTCGCACAACAACTGAAAGAACAGCGTTTCAAAAGCGGGGCCATTGCCTTCGACCGGGTCGAGGTGAAGTTTCATCTCGATGAGAAGGGCAAGCCACTGGGCGTGTATTTTAAAGAATCGAAAGAGGCCAACCATCTGGTGGAAGAGTTCATGTTGCTGGCCAACCGGAAAGTGGCTGAATTCATCGGGGCCAGCAAAAAGCAAAAGCCCAAAACCTTTGTGTACCGTATTCACGACCGCCCCGACCCCGACAAACTGGAGTCGTTCAACAACTTCATTCATAAGTTTGGTTATGGCATCGACATGAATTCACCCAACAACATTTCGCAGTCGATGAACAAGCTGTTGGAAAATGTAAAAGGAAAGCACGAGGAAAATGTGATTTCGACGCTGGCCGTCAGGGCCATGTCGAAGGCGGTTTATTCCACCCGCAACATTGGGCATTATGGCTTGTCGTTCGACTTTTACAGCCACTTTACCTCACCCATCAGGCGCTACCCCGATTTAATGGTGCACCGACTGCTGGAGCGTTACCTCAATGGTGGCCGTTCGGTGAAAGCCGATGTATTTGAGGAAAAATGCCGCCATGCCTCCAACATGGAGCAACGTTCGGTGCAAGCTGAGCGCTCATCAATCAAGTACAAACAGGTTGAGTTCATGCAGGATAAAGTAGGCGAGGTGTTTTCGGGCGTAATATCGGGTGTGACCGACTGGGGACTCTATGTCGAGCTCGATGACAACAAGTGTGAAGGCATGGTTTCGATTCGCGACCTGACCGACGATTTCTACTTTTTCGACGAAAAGAACTACAGTATTTCGGGCATGCATACCAACAAAAGCTACCAGCTGGGAGCCGATGTGAAGGTGGAGGTAGTACGTGCCAATCTGGAGAAAAAGCAGCTCGACTTCCATCTGGTGGAAGAAGAAAATGCTACGACAGCAAAACCCGAAGCCGCCACAACGGGCAAAAAATCACGATCGGGAAAGCGAAGGAATCGAAAACGGTAGTAGAGACGGCCTATAGGCCGTCTCTACCATAGGCCGTCTCTACCAACATAGGCCGTCGTCACCGATTCCCGTGCAAGCAAAGACCATTTGCGACATCAGGAAGGCCATGGATGACCAAGTTTAAAGAATTTTTTTATTTTTGCACAGCAAATTGAAATATAACACTTTATAAGATTACCAGATGGCAACAACATCAGATATTAAAAACGGACTGTGCATCGAATACAACGGACAGCTTTTTTCGGTCGTTCAGTTTCAGCATGTAAAGCCCGGAAAAGGGGCCGCCTTTGTGCGCACCAAACTGAAAAACCTGAAGACCGGCAAGGTGGTTGAGAATACCTTCAATGCCGGTGTGAAAATTACCACGGTTCGCATCGAACGTCGCCAGTACCAGTACCTGTACAAAGACGAGATGGGCTTTAACTTCATGCACACCGAAACCTTTGAACAGGTTTCTATTCCCGAAGCACTGATCGATAATCCAGGTCTGCTCAAGGAAGGTAACATTGTTGAAATCAACTTCCATGCTGAGGATGAAACGCCGCTGACGCTCGAGATGCCGCCTTTTGTCGAATTGGAAGTAACTTATACCATTCCGGGCGAAAAGGGGAACACTGCTTCATCTACTGCACTTAAGCCTGCAACCCTCGAAACCGGTGCCGAAATCATGGTGCCCATTTTTATTAATACCGGCGATATGATCAAGGTCGACACCCGCGACAACAGCTATTCCGAACGGGTAAAAAAATAATATTCACAGAAGGTAAAGTCATCGTGTTGGATGGCTTTATCTTTTTGTATATTTGCTACGCATTAAATCGAAAACCAATACCAAATGGGATCATTCGAAAACGGGGCCAATAAAAAGGACCTAAACAGAGAAACCATTCTGCAGATTGCTCAGGAAATTTTCAGCAAATACGGATACAAAAAAACAACCCTCGACGACATCGCCAATGCGGTACGTAAAGGGAAAAGCTCGTTGTATTACTATTTCAACAGCAAGGAAGATTTATTTCAGGCAGTGATTGTCAAGGAGGTGGAAATGTTGAAACAGGCACTCGAGAAGGTCGTTTTCCGTTCGCTCGATCCTGAAGAGAAACTGCGCGAATACATACTTACCAAGCTGTCGACTTTCCGCAGTCTGGCCAACCTGTACAATGCCCTCGAAAACGATGTAACGGCCATTGGCTTCATCGAAGAAATCAAAGAGAAAAACGAGAAGGACGAAATCAGAATGATCAAACGTATTCTGATTGAAGGCGTACGACGCGACAAGTTCCAGATCGACGATCTGAACCTGACGGCCATGGGCATCACCACGGCCATGAAAGGACTCGAAATGCCTCTCTCGACCGGCAACTACCACGAAACCAACATTGAACTCTCAGTCGATAATTTCGTGCGTATTTTGTGCTACGGCATCATGCGCAGGGATTAAGAAAGGCAGTAGAGACGCACTATCGTGCGTCTGTCATTGGCCGGAATGTTTCGGGCAGAGTGCCTGTCCTGAGTTCCTTAGTGCCTGAGTTCCTGAGTACCTGAGTTCCTAAGAAGTCATTGGCGAAGACTCCCATTCCGGTCAATAGCGAGTAACCAGCAACGAGTAACCAGTAACCAGTAACGAGCCCCGGTGAAATATTCTCCGAAGGTCGAATTTCACGGGGCAGGCAACAAGCAACGAGCAACCAGTAACCGTTTTCAACTGCTTCCCATTGCTTTCAACCGCTTTCTTTTACCACAGAGAACCTCCGAGCAGGCACAGAGGACCACGGAGGTTTTTGAGTTCCTGAGTTCCTGAGTACCTTAGTTCCTAAGAAGTCATTGGCGAAGACTCCCATTCCGGTCAATAGCGAGTAACCAGCAACGAGTAACGAGTAACCAGTAACGAGCCCCGGTGAAATATTCTCCGAAGGTCGAATTTCACGGGGCAGGCAACAAGCAACGAGCAACCATTAACCGTTTTCAACTGCTTCCCATTGCTTTCAACCGCTTTCTTTTACCACAGAGGACCACGGAGGTTTTTGAGTGCCTGAGTTCCTGAGTTCCTGAGTACCTTAGTTCCTAAGAAGTCATTGGCGAAGACTCCCATTCCGGTCAATAGCGAGTAACCAGCAACGAGTAACGAGTAACCAGTAACGAGCCCCGGTGAAATATTCTCCGAAGGTCGAATTTCACGGGGCAGGCAACAAGCAACGAGCAACCATTAACCGTTTTCAACTGCTTCCCATTGCTTTCAACCGCTTTCTTTTACCACAGAGGACCACGGAGGTTTTTGAGTACCTGAGTTCCTGAGTTCCTGAGTACCTTAGTTCCTAAGAAGTCATTGGCGAAGACTCCCATTCCGGTCAATAGCGAGTAACCAGCAACGAGTAACCAGTAACCAGTAACCAGTAACGAGCCCCGGTGAAATATTCTCCGAAGGTCGAATTTCACGGGGCAGGCAACAAGCAACGAGCAACCAGTAACCGTTTTCAACTGCTTCCCATTGCTTTCAACCGCTTTCTTTTACCACAGAGAACCTCAGAGCAGGCACAGAGGACCACGGAGATTTTTTGAGTTCCTGAGTTCCTGAGTTCCTGAGTGAATTAGTGCATAAGTTCATAAGGAAGCTATTGCGAAGCATATTACGATTCCTCTGATAATTGCACAGATTTTCGCAATCCGCCAGCTGGCGGACGCGCTACCTCCACCCCTCAGGGGTCCCGATAGCTATCGGGAGAGGGGGGTATTTTTTCAGTTCCTGAGTGCCTGAGTACCTGAGTGCCTGAGTAAGCAATTGCAAAGCAGGTTAGCCGTCCAATATCTGCATGCCAGCAACGAGCCCCGGTGAAATATTCTCCTAAGGTCGAATTTCACGGGGCAGGCAACCAGCAACGAGCAACGAGCAACCAGTAACCGTTTTCAACTGCTTCCTATTGCTTTCAACCGCTTTCTTTTACCACAGAGAACCGTCCGTCAGCCGACGGACAGGCACAGAGGACCACGGAGGTTTTTGAGTGCCTGAGTGCCTGAGTAAGCGACTGCGAAACAAGTTTGCAGTTCACTATCCGCAACCAGTAACGAGTAACGAGCAACGAGTAACGAGCAACAAGCAACCAGCATCCATTTCCTCTAATGTGTTCTATTGTATCTATTGTGGTTTATTTTTATGAGTGCCTGAGTGCCTGAGTGCCTGAGTGCCTTAGTACCTGAGTGCCTAAGTAAGCCATTGCGAAGATTACTATTCCGGGTAGTAGTGATCAGCCAGCTGGCGGACTATAGTTTCCTATTGCTTTCCATCGCTTTCAGTTGCGAAGCAAGTTGGCATTCCACTATCCGCACGCCAGGCAAGCCCCAACCAGCAACCAGCAACGAGCAACCAGTCCGCCAGCTGGCGGATTTCCTATTGTGTTTTTTTGAGTTCCTGAGTGCCTGAGTACCTGAGTGCCTTAGTACCTGAGTGCCTAAGTAAGCCATTGCGAAGATTACTATTCCGGGTAGTAGTGATCAGCCAGCTGGCGGACAACCGTTTTCTATTGCTTCCTATTGCTTTCCATCGCTTTCCATCGCTTTCAGTTGCGAAGCAAGTTGGCATTCCACTATCCGCACACCAACGAGCAACCAGCAAACATTTTCTAGTGCTTTCTTTTTCACCATACTGACACAATGACCAATGACTTTTTCCCATTGTCTTCAATTGCTTTCCCTTTCTTCCTTTTTCCTTCTTCCTTTCTTTACGAATTAATTCCCATCCACACTGCTACTTAAAAAAATCTTGCTATTTTTGAGCTGATTAAGCAAACTCGTCGCAGTGAAGTATTTAATAATCATAGTAGGGCTGTTGCTGATAGCAACAAGTGGAATGACACAGGTTCATACCACAAAAGATGCTTATACAGGTACCTGGAGCGATGCTGCTTCCTGGGAAGTTGGTGGTGTGCCAAATGAGTCAGATAACAATCTGGAGATAACCATCAACGGCACCATTACTTCATCGGCTTCACTCAGTTTCTCCAACAACTTTAAAACACTAACTGTTAATGATACCTTGATCGTGGAAGGCGACCTGACCTTTACCAACGGTGCTTCACCCGGAATTACCATTGGATCTGAAGGCTTATTAATTGTTACAGGGAATTTCAATTATGGTGCGAGCCAGGAAAATGGTACGATAACAATTGATAGTGGAGGGCGTTTGGTCGTTTATCAAAACACAACAGTCAGGGGTGATTTGGCTGTTGCAGGAGCGTGGAATACAAGTGGCAGTTTTTCTCATTCAGGAGGTCGGTCACTCAATTTGTCAGGATCGCTTGTTGTTGGAAAAGATATGAGTCTTTCAGCTGCTGACGCCGAATTTCAATTGGGTTCCTACATTGGCGTATTGGGAAATGCTGATTTTTCTTCTTCAAATTTTAATACCGACAATGGTGAAGTCGATGTAATGGGGACCGCAAGCGGAACACAGCAGCCTGCAACAATCACCACAAGCATCGAAGCAGGTGATCCCATTCTGTATGTGACCGAAGGCATGGACGTGCTTCTTTTCAATAGTACTGCCGACATGGCCGGAGTACCTTATACCAATAATTTAGGAAGTCCTTTTACCGGAACCATCTGGGAATCGGGCGATGTGGAAACTGATTGTCATGTCGGGGTTCAAATATCGGCCGATGTGACTTTTAGTGGTGGAGCAAGCTATGCCGAGGCCTATCTGCAATATTCCACCGATGGAGGAAACACCTGGTCAGCCGCAGTTTCTTTTACCAATTATAGTGGCGACATGTACCGTGCAGAAGGCATTATGGCCAATGGAGGTATTGTGGCAGTCAGGCTCTATGCCGATAATTTTCCCGATGGGGAAACGGTAACACTCGATAATGTCACCATTGCTGCCACCAACGAAGGGGGCATTGCACCCAATGTAATCCAGTGGGGAGCCATCGAAAGCGAAGTGTGCGTAACCGGCGATGCCAGCTATACCATTGCCAATGCGGCCGATTATGCTACAATTACTTGGAGCATTGAAGGCGGAGGCGGATCGATTATCGGTGTGAACGATGAAGCAAGCTGTACCGTAAGGTGGACCTCATTGCCCGGCACCCTTCGTGCTACTGTAACAGGAGGGTCTTGTGGTGGTGAATCAGCTGAAATTTACAGGGAGATTACGGTGGAAGCCCCATCGGCCTTGTCCTTTGGAGTAGAAATAAACAACAATACCTGCAACGGGGTTGACGACGGTGCCATCGCAGTAACGATTTGTGGCGGTAGCGGTACTTATACCTATGCCTGGAGTGGTCCTAATAGTTTTACAAGCGATCAGCCATCTATCAGTGCCCTGGTGCCTGGAACCTATAGCTTAAGCATAAAAGATGAAGCCGATGTAACTGTGTTTACCGATAACTATGTTTTAACCAATCCTCAGCCACTCTCCCTCACTTACGAAATGGTAAAATGTATTGGTGATGATGGTTCGATTACAGCCCATGTTTCAGGAGGCACACCTCCCTACAACATTACTCTTTCCGGGCCTGTTAACGAAGGGCCTGTTAGTGCTTCTGATTATACCTTTGAAAATCTTTTGGCGGGAACCTATACAATTAATGTAGACGATGTCAACAGTTGCCCCTTTACTCCGGTAGAGGTAATTTTGGAAGATGACGAGGATGCGCCCGTATGTGCTGATCTTCCAGGGGATGCTACCTTCCTGTATGAAAATTTCAAGGACTTTATTTACACTCAAAACCCGATCGATTTAACACAACAACAATATCAACCTGCAGTACCTGAAGATGATTATCACGACTATCTCGAGAACACTTTGGCTGACGAATATAGCCGGGAGTATCTGTTTGATGTATCCAATCATAACAATCTTTCACTCACTTTTAATCTGACACAAAATACACCTGACGGTCAAACCTGGGACGATGAAGATGATTATTTTGTTGTAAGCATCAATTACGACGGGGTAGAAGAAGAAATCTATCGGCTGCCGGATCCTGAAAATGGCTGGGGAAGTGAGCTGGATGATGAGGAAGTAAGTGTGAGTTTGCCCCTGATTGCCCAGGGAGCCAATGAACTTCGGGTTTATTTGAGCTATACCACCGATGGTACTGAAGATTTTACCATCGAAAATGTAGTTTTAAGCGGAAGCACGGTGGGCAGCATGATTACCACCGATCCCTACGATCCGGAAAATCCAAATTCAAGGGGTGCCGGAGAGCCGGAGAATTGTACCGACAACCAAACCAGCGAAGGCACAATTGTGGTGACTTATGAGGATGGTCCGGTTAACTGGGTATGTAACGAAGCCGAAAATCAGGAATTCTGGTTCAACCGTACCTTTACCATTACCGATGCCTGCGGCAATTTAAGCACCCATGTGCAGAAAATCGGGATAGGAAGTAAACCTTTCATTAATGCGGCCGTCAACCAGATATTTGATTTCTGTCACAATTCGAATGTAGCGCTGGATATCCCCGAAGCCAACGATGGTGGCTGTACAGCCGATCCCTCCATCGAGTGGGAAGTAACGGTTAATGGCGACAATGTAGTACCTGCTTCGGGCACAACGGTGGCCAGTGGTGGAGCCATCACCATCACCACCTTTCCGCAACCAGTTTTAAACGATACTACTTATACCATAACCTGGACCGTACGCGACGAAGCAGGTCTTTCAATGTCAGTTACTCAGGACATTAAAATCCTGCGGCCTTTGACCATCAATTTTGACCCTGTAAAAGATCATTTCTGTTCGAAAGAAGAAGTTCAGTTTAATCTGACAGTAAGCGGTGGAACGGGAGTTTATGAAGTGCCGGTCATTACACCTGAAGAAATTGATCCGCTGGGTTGGAATGACCCCGATCAGGTTGGTGATGGAATTGGTACTTATACAACCGATGGACTGGAATTATCGGGTACTGAATCGGTTGTGGTCACTTTTACCGATACCGAGCAAGTGATTGAATCCATTACAGTTCCAGGTGGCTGCCCCAAAACCTGGACTTTCACCCATGGCACCGATGTGGATGCCCCTTTCACCATTCATCAAAACATTTCCACCAACGAGATTACACGCGATTAATAAAGTAAAAAGTCAGTGAGTCAGTGAGTCAGTGGGTGGAGTACCTGAGTACCTGAGTACCTGAGTGCCTGAGTGAATAAGTGCATAAGTTCATAAGGAAGCCATTGCGAAACAAATTACGATTCCTCTGATAATTGCATAGATTTTCGCATCATTCCGCGCTACCTCCACCCTTCAGGGGTCCCGATAGCTATCGGGAGAGGGGGGTATTTTTTGAGTTCCTGAGTGCCTAAGTACCTAAGTACCTGAGTGCCTAAGTAAGCCATTGCGAAGATTACTATTCCGGGTAGTAGTGATCAGCCAGCTGGCGGACAACCGTTTTCTATTGCTTCCTATTGCTTTCCATCGCTTTCCATCGCTTTCAGTTGCGAAGCAAGTTAGCAGTTTACTATCCGCACACCAACCAACAACCTTGACAACCGATAACCGTTTTCAACCGCTTTCAACCCTTTTCTAATGTGTCCTATTGTGTCTATTGTGGTTTATTTTTTTGAGTGCCTGAGTGCCTTAGTACCTTAGTACCTGAGTGCCTAAGTAAGCCATTGCGAAGATTACTATTCCGGGTAGTAGTGATCAGCCAGCTGGCGGACAACCGTTTTCTATTGCTTTCAACTGCTTCCCATTGCTTTCAACCGCTTTCTTTTACCACAGAGGACCACGGAGATTTTTTGAGTGCCTGAGTGCCTGAGTGAATAAGTGCATAAGTTCATAAGGAAGCCATTGCGAAACAAATTACGATTCCTCTGATAATTGCATAGATCTTCACAATCCGCCAGCTGGCGGACTATAGTTTTCTATTGCTTCCCATTGCTTTCCATCGCTTTCTTTTACCACAGAGAACCTCAGAGCAGGCACAGAGGACCACAGAGGTTTATTGAGTTCCTGAGTAAGCAATTGCAAAGCAAGTTGGCATTCCACTATTCGCATCCAGTAACGAGCATCCAGCAACGAGCAACGAGCAACCAGCACCTTTGAAATATTCGGATGATGTTCGGCGAATCGGAGATCGCCGCTCCCGATGTAGCTATGATAGTATTTTTCTATTGCTTTCCATCGCTTTCCATCGCTTTCAGTTGCGAAGCAAGTTTGCAGTTTACTATCCGCACACCAACCAACAACCTTGACAACCGATAACCGTTTTCAACCCTTTTCTAATGTGTCCTATTGTGTCTATTGTGGTTTATTTTTTTGAGTGCCTGAGTGCCTGAGTTCCTTAGTGCCTAAGTAAGCCATTGCGAAGATTACTATTCCGGGTAGTAGTGATCAGCCAGCTCGCGGACAACCGTTTTCTATTGCTTTCAACTGCTTCCCATTGCTTTCAACCGCTTTCTTTTACCACAGAGGACCACGGAGATTTTTTGAGTGCCTGAGTGCCTGAGTTCCTTAGTGCCTAAGTAAGCCATTGCGAAGATTACTATTCCGGGTAGTAGTGATCAGCCAGCTCGCGGACAACCGTTTTCTATTGCTTTCAACTGCTTCCCATTGCTTTCAACCGCTTTCTTTTACCACAGAGGACCACGGAGATTTTTTGAGTGCCTGAGTGCCTGAGTGAATAAGTGCATAAGTTCATAAGGAAGCCATTGCGAAACAAATTACGATTCCTCTGATAATTGCATAGATCTTCACAATCCGCCAGCTGGCGGACTATAGTTTTCTATTGCTTCCCATTGCTTTCCATCGCTTTCTTTTACCACAGAGAACCTCAGAGCAGGCACAGAGGACCACAGAGGTTTATTGAGTTCCTGAGTAAGCAATTGCAAAGCAAGTTGGCATTCCACTATTCGCATCCAGTAACGAGCATCCAGCAACGAGCAACCAGCATCCAGCACCTTTGAAATATTCGGATGATGTTCGGCGAATCGGAGATCGCCGCTCCCGATGTAGCTATGATTGTATTTTTCTATTGCTTCCTATTGCTTTCCATCGCTTTCCATCGCTTTCAGTTGCGAAGCAAGTTGGCATTCCACTATCCGCACACCAACCAGCAACGAGCAACCAGCAACGAGCCTCGTAGAAATATTCTCCTAAGGTCGAATTTCACGGGGCAGGCAACCAGCAACAAGCAACCGTCTTTCCTTTTTATCAACTTTAAGCAGCAAAAAGCCTAACTAACAATAATATTTTTATTTTTGTATCGCCTGAAAATTAATATTTCATGCCTGTGATCGAAACTAAACCTGTTCAGCCCCCCCTGTTTTTTAACCACGATGGTGCCATCGATGATTTGGTGGCGCTGGTACTGTTATTGACTTTAAGTCAGTATCGGGTGAGCGGTATTGCAGTCTCTCCGGGCTGTTATGTGCCACCATGTGGTGTACAGGCAACTTTGAGAATTTTGGATCTGTTCTGCCGCCACGATGTGGAAGTTGTTTCAACTTCAGCTGTGGAGTCAAATCCTTTTCCTGAGGAATGGTGCATTACAACCAGTAAGATATGCAATGAGCTGCTTGCCGAGCGAAAACCCAATGAGAAGCAGCTTGTTGAAGAAGATCCGCTCGATTTTACTTACCGGAAGCTGATTGCAGAGGAGCAAAAGACAACCGTGGTACTTACAGGACCTGCAACGCACTTTGCCGCCGTATTGGAGAAATATCCCGAAGTGAAGGACAAGATTGACCGGATTTTGTGGGTGGCAGGGGCATTTTATGCCGATGGAAATGTGCTGGTGCCCGATCACGACGGAAGCGCCGAGTGGAATATTTACAGAGATCCACAGGCTGCGGTGAATCTTTTGGCCGCCTCTTTGCCGGTTTATTTGTTTCCTGTCGATGCAGCAAAGCATTTGCCTGTCGATCAGTTCATGCTGTATCATCTTGAAAAGAACAGCGACAAAGCGCTTAGCCGTGTGGTTGGAAGCTTGCTCGAACCTGCCTGCAAAACATGCGGGAAATACCTTATTTACGATGTGCTTCCAATGGTTTACCTGGGCCGGCCCGATTTGTTTCAGTTCGAGTCGAAGTCGGTTAATATTGAATTGCGGGGGACTTCAACAGGAAATATTTACCGGAATACCATGGGCTATCCTATTAAACAAGGCTCGGTAAGCGATGAAGAAGAATATGTCAGTTTTATTCTAAGGCAGCTTAAACAATTTTAGCGTCGGGGGTTTATATTATCTCTTCATAATTAGTAAGCAGTGATGTTATTGAATGTACTTGAGCTGAATGGTACCGAATGGGTACTGCTGATGCTGTGTGCTTTTCTGGTAGGAATGTCGAAAGCCGGTGTGCCCGGCGTCTCGATGATCAGTATTCCCATACTGGCCATGGTATTCGGGGGAAAGAATTCAACCGGAATTTTATTACCCATACTGATCATGGCCGATCTGTTCGGGGTAGGCTATTATCACCGTCATGCCCACTGGAAGCATGTGTTGCGGGCCTTGCCATGGGCTGTTGCGGGCGTGTTGCTGGCCATGGTGGCGGGCAACCGGGTAAACGATGAACAGTTTAAACGCCTGATTGCATTGGTTATTTTTGCCGGTGTGGGGCTGATGATCTGGCGTGAGCGGAAGGAAGAAAAGGCCGCCATTCCCACTCAGTGGTATTTTGCAGCCCTGATGGGACTTGCCGGGGGCTTTGCCACCATGATAGGCAATGCCGCAGGTCCGATACTGGCCATTTATTTGCTGGCCCTGCGCCTGCCTAAAAACGAATTTATTGGTACTGCTGCGTGGTTCTTTTTTCTGATCAATGTAATTAAAGTACCATTTCATGTTTTTAGCTGGCATACCATTAGCGGGCCAGGATTGCTGACCGACCTTTACACCCTGCCGGCCATTACCCTGGGAGCACTCAGCGGCTTCTGGCTGGTAAAACGGATCTCGAACAGGCGCTATCAGTGGATGGTGATTGTGGTGACGGTATTATCGGCCATTCTCATGTTGTTTTGATAAAAAAAAGACTGGCCGTTTGGCCAGTCTCTACCATGAAAATAGTCTTACAATTGACAGGGTAAACGAAAAACAATCTGTGAAAGGGTTTCACTTATTAATTCCGAAAAAGGCAAAAAGGTTACCCTCTTTTTCAAAAAAAATTCAAAAAAAAGTGAAAAAAAAACCCGCAGTGTGAGTACGGGTCTGAATAGCAGTATTTTATAAGTGCAGCTTTTATTTGTTAAAAAAGAAGGTAAAGGCCAAAATTGCCAGAACAATGATGATCAGTGCGGCAAAAAATACAATAACGCCCACGCGGTAACGCTTATTCGACTGAACCAGTTTGTTCACCGATTGTATCTTATTGATTTTATTGACCAGTTTCTTCAGCGCCATCTGATCTTTTACAATGTAATCGTAGGCACCATATTTCATCGTGTTGATGGCCACATCGATGTTGTCCTGACCCGAAAGGAAGATAAATTCGATGTCGGTATCCATCTCTTTCGCCTTTTTTAATACCTCAATACCGTTCATGCCATCAAGCAGAAAGTCCTGTATTATAATGTCGGGATTACGGTACAGGTTATTGATCGCATCTTCACCTGAGTAAAAAGGCATCACATTGGTGAATTTGTTCGATTTGAGATAGCTCACTATCAGCTTGTTGTAGACCCTGTTGTCTTCTACTACAAAAATCAGGGAGTTGTTTTCTTTTTGCATAATGGCTAAGTTAACTCTTGTGGGTTGATGGAGCCCTTAATTCAAAATCAAAAATAATCTAATTTTTTAATGATCTCCTAAATTAAGAATTTTTTCAATAAGTGCAGCACGATCATTTGACTAACATAAAAAAATAGGTCCTTCGGTCAACTCAAATGTTGTTTGATTGTCCGAATTGCAGAAGCAGCTCCTTGGTTTACCTGCCTGTTTGGTTCGTTTACCGATAATTTTGTTGCATACATACTACTTTGCATTGCCAAGTACCATTTTGTACCGCATCTTTGAATCGTGTTTTTTAACCAGGAACACAAAAAATAAAAGCCATGAACACATCAATTAAATTAAGCGCATGAACACAGAAAATACAAAAGCACAAATGAGGAAGGGCATACTGGAGTATTGCATCCTCGAAATTCTTTCGAAACGACAGGCCTACGCGCCCGACATTATTGAAGAAATGAGAAAAGCGCGGATGCTGGTTGTTGAAGGTACACTTTACCCTTTACTTACCCGGCTGAAAAATGCAGGTCTGCTTAGCTATAGCTGGGAAGAATCACAACAGGGCCCGCCCCGGAAGTACTACGTACTCACCAGCGATGGGAAAAGTGCCCTCCTTGATCTTGCCGCATCGTGGGATGAAATTGATGCTGCCGTGCAGCGAATCAGAAAGCTTTGAATCCTTTCATCGATTCAGTATCTTGAAATACAACAGAACAACGATAACTTATAACGATATGAAAAAAACATTGACCATTAATATTAGCGGAATCGTCTTTCACATTGATGATGATGCTTACGAAAAATTGAAAGACTATTTGTCGCGTGTTAGCCAACATTTCAGTAAAGAAGAAGGCGGGCACGAGATCATTAGCGACATTGAAGCACGGATTGCCGAACTGTTTAGCGAACGTACCAGCGGAGGTTCGGGCGTGATTAACAAGCGGCTGGTCGATCAGGTGATCGAAACCATGGGCATGCCCGAAGATTTTCCGGGTGGCGACGATGAAGCGCCTAAGGAGCCAACAGCTGATACGAAGCAGCACAGCGAAAGGCATTATTATACGCAACGCAAAAAATTGTACCGCGATCCCGAAACCCGCGTTTTTGGCGGAGTGTGCGGCGGCCTGGCCTACTATTTTGGCATGGAGCGCTGGATTGTGCGTTTGCTCTTTGTGATCCTGGCCATTGCCACTTCTGGCATTGCCCTGCCGGTTTATCTGGTACTTTGGATTGCAGTTCCAAAGGCTTATTCTACCACCCAACGCCTCGAGATGAAGGGAGAACCCATCAATGTAGAGAACATTGGACGTTCGGTAAAAGAAGAATTCAGTGAGATGAAGGATAATTTTGGCAAGTACAAAAACTCAAAGGAATACCAGAAGGCCCGTGAGTACACCCGCAGAACGGGTGAAACCGTCGAAGCGGCCGGACGGGGAACGGTAAGCGTATTTTCACGCATATTTGGTTTTATCTTTTTAGTAACTGGTTTCTTAATGCTGGCCGGACTGATGTTTGGTATTTTCACTTCTTCTAAAATAGCAGGAGTGCTTCCCGGTTTTCATAGCGGAATCTTCCTCGATCATGTCTTTAGCGGAAGCATGGCAACCACCCTGCTGCTGGCAGTACTCATCATTGTGGGAATGCCCATCCTGTTGCTCATTTATCTGGGAACTAAAATGTTGTTCAACTATGTGGCCAACAGTCGTTCGGTACTTTTGACGGCCCTTGGCGTGTGGGTAATTGGCATCATTGTAGCGATTGGGTCGGGCGCTGGTGCCATCGATGTTTTCAGTACCAGCACTTCGGTGAGTAACGAAAAGGAACTGAACATACCAGGCGACACCCTATGGCTCGAAATGAACGAGGACTTGTATGAGCGTTACGAATCGAGAATGCAGGTGAATAACTTTAAGATACTTGTTGTCGACGGCGAGGAACGGCTGGTGGGCAAACCCAGGTTTACTATCAGGGAAAGCAACAATGAAGCAGTGGAGCTCAAGGTGCGCTCATCGTCGAAGGGAAATAACTTTAAAAATGCGCTGCACAATGCAGGCGAAATCAATTATCAGTATCAGCTCGAGGGCAATACGCTGCTTTTCGACCCCTGGTTCTTTATTGAAGAAGGAGGGAAGTGGAGAGATCAGAAAACGATCATCGAATTGAAACTTCCTGTAGGCAAGGTGGTGTATCTCAACGATAACCTGTTGCCCATTATTCATGATATTAAAAACACAACCAACACCTGGGATGGCGACATGACCAGTCGTTATTGGGAAATGAAAGCCGATGGCCTGACGCTGGTTGATAAATAAACTACTAACAGATACAATTCAGCTTTCCAAAAAAGACAAATATGAAAACACTAATTCAACTAGGAATCATACTGGCCATGACGCTGAGTTCATTGCTGGGTTTCTCCCAGAGCCAGTCAGATAAAATTTATGATCTTTTCTCGGGAAAAGATGGCGTGGTGAACCTGAGTTTTTCCAAGTCGGTAATCAAACCGTTAGAAGTTTTTATCGATGAGGATACCAAAAAGGTGATCTACAAGATGGATAAAATAAAAATGTTGTCGTACAACGAGCGCAAAGGCAGCCTCTTTGCCGATGAGGTTTTCGAAAGAATGCTTGAGCAGTTGGATGGCAAAGGATATTTTACCATCGACCCCGATGAAGTAAGCAACGATAACTGCCATATTACACTCGACGATGACGATGACCGCCTTGTTTTTATCGGCCACGGACAGCGCCATAACATGGATGAATTTCACATGTTGCTGCACGATGACGAGATGAGCCTCCTGTTCTCGTTTTATGGTGACATTACCATTGAGGATCTTAGCGAATTCGGGCGTTTTGCTTGTTCTTCACGCGGCTTTATTAATCAGTAGGATTCATCGCATTACAATTTGGAGTGCCTGACTTTGAAACAGGCACTTTTTTTTATTCCTTTGCACGAACACAATTTAGTTAAAATGTTAAGCATCATTCTATATTTTGTCGGCCTGCTGCGAACGCTTCTGGTCATTGCAGTGATTTACCTGGTGGTACGATGGCTGACCCGTCTTTTTATTCAGGGCAGCCAGTCGGCTCAACGCAGGCAGGGCTCCAACGAACCCCAAAAACCAAACGAGGGGGAAACCACCATTCGCTACAAACCGGGAGGTGAAAAAATTGTCGACAAGGACAAGGGGGAATACGTCGATTTTGAAGAAGTTGACTAGGCATCCCGGGTTTCATGCAACAATGTCGCCAGCGCTTCGAAGTGAGTATTCATCGCTCATGTGGTGGAAATTAATTGGATACCTTTAGGTCTTCATTAGGGTGAAACGCTTTGAAAGTCAGAAAAACATTGTATATTTGCCCCGTATTTGTGGAAAGATTTGTGAATGATTGCAACCACGAAAAAAAATGCTAAAGCGTTCGACTTGTTATCGATTGCCGCTCACTTCACAAATCCCTTCCTTATTTATTAACCTGTTAGTTTAGGAAATACTATAATTATGGGATACTTATTTACATCCGAATCGGTATCGGAGGGACACCCCGATAAAGTGGCCGATCAAATTTCAGATGCCATTTTAGATAAATTGCTGGCATTCGACCCCAACTCCAAAGTGGCATGCGAAACCCTGGTCACAACAGGGCAGGTGGTACTGGCCGGTGAAATTAAAACCGAAACCTACATCGATGTACAGGAAATAGCCCGCGAGGTGATTAACCGCATTGGTTACACCAAGGCTGCCTATCGCTTCGATGGTGAGTCGTGTGGTGTTTTTTCGGCCATTCATGAGCAAAGCCCCGACATTAACCGTGGGGTGGTACGCACCGATCCAATGGAGCAGGGTGCCGGCGATCAGGGCATGATGTTTGGTTATGCCTGTACCGAAACCGACAGCTACATGCCACTGGCACTCGAGTTGTCGCACCGGCTGCTGATTGAACTCGCAGCCATTCGTCGCGAGGGAAAGGTAATGACCTATTTGCGCCCCGATTCGAAATCTCAGGTGACCATTGAATATGGCGATAAGGGCCAGCCCCTTAGGGTACATACCATTGTGGTATCGACCCAGCACGACGAATTTGTACAGCCCGAAAGCAAGTCGCCCGAAGCGGTCGAAAAGGCCGATCAGCTCATGCTTGATCAGATAAGGAAAGATGTGATAGAGATCCTGCTGCCCCGCGTGGTCAGTAATTTGCCTGAACGCTTGCAGGCGTTGTTCGACGATCAGATCATCTTCCACGTTAACCCAACCGGTAAATTTGTAATAGGCGGTCCGCATGGCGATACCGGCCTTACCGGGCGCAAAATTATTGTAGATACCTATGGTGGAAAGGGAGCTCACGGAGGAGGTGCCTTCAGCGGCAAAGATCCTTCGAAGGTCGATCGTTCGGCAGCCTATGCCGCGCGTCACGTAGCAAAAAACCTGGTGGCGGCCGGCCTTGCCGATGAAATTCTGGTGCAGGTAGCCTATGCCATTGGTGTGGCACGGCCCATGAACATCTTCATCGATACGTATGGAACGTCGAAGCTTGAAATAAGCGACGAGGAGATTGCAGCCAAAGTAGAAACACTCTTCGACATGCGGCCCAAGGCCATTGAAGACCGGCTGAAACTGCGCAACCCGATTTATGAGGAAACCGCTTCGTACGGGCACATGGGGCGTGATCCGAAAGTGGTGAAGAAAGTTTTCACTTCTCCCTATTTCGAAGCTTTCGAGCGGGAAGTTGAACTCTTTACCTGGGAAAAACTTGATTATGTTGAAAAGGTAAAGGCCGCTTTTGGTCTTTAGTTGTTCTGAAGAAAAATAAAAAGTGATGGCTGCCCTGAGGGGTGGCCATTGCTATTTGTTCTTAAGCGATGCCAGAAACATGGCGCCCACCTCGGCAATGGTGTCATCGATTGAACGGTAGTTCAATCCGGTGATGCGGGTAATTTTGGAACCGTCGAAACGGTTGATCTTGACCGAATTGCTTACGCTTTCGCGCGTAATAAGCGGGGACGAAGCGCTTAGTTTAGCCAACAGCCAGGCAGCACGCCATGCCACGGCCAGCATGGGTTTTCGGGCATGGATACGGGGAGCAGGCACTCGCAGCACTTCGGCAATTTTACCGAATATTTCTTGGTAGCTGTGGTTGGAGGCGTTGAGCAAAAAGCGCTGGTTTTTTGTCTTGTCCCAGTTTTGCGGGTTGGTGAGCGTAACAAGGGCCGCACTCACATCGCGCACATCGACAAAACCGGTTTCGCCCCGGGTATAAAATTTCAGGCCCTTGTAAATCTGGTGAAAGAAGGCCGAGCTTCCGCTTTCCCATTCGCCGGGGCCGAGAATAATCGAAGGATTGACGATCACAGCATCCAGGCCTTCGTTAATTCCTCTCCAAACTTCCATTTCAGCATGAAATTTACTGATGCTGTAGCCCGAATTTTTTTGTTCAGGAACCCAGCCGGTTTCTTCATTAATGGCTTCGGCATTTTCGGTTTTTCCCAAAGCTGCCACCGAGCTCACATGGCAGAAACGTTGTACTCCTTTTTCGATGGCCGCATTAATCAGCAGGTGGGTGCCTTCGATGTTGGCCCGATACATGGCCTTTCGGCGTGCAGGATCGAATGATACCATGGCTGCTGAGTGGTAAACAGTGTCGACACCTTCGAGCACTTCCAGCATGGAAACAGCATCGAGCAAATCGGCTTTTACCCATTCAATGGCAGCCGACAGTTGTGCGGGACAATCGGCGTAGGCTGCCACATTGCTCTCAAACTGTTCGATGCGCTGCTTTTCGCGGTAGATGGCCCTGATGCGGCATTCCTTTTTGAAAAGGTCGATCAGCAGTCTCGATCCCAGCATGCCGGTCGCACCGGTTACCAGTACCAGGGGTTTTATGCTTGTTTCGTCGTGCTTCAACTGTTCCATGGTGTGGGGGCTTTGGCACCAAATTCCCTGGCTGCGAGCTGGTCGATTTTCATTTTCATGACGCCTACATTTTTCACGGCAGGTGCATTGAATTTGAAGGTTTTGTCGCTGTATTGTTGCATGAAAATATGCAGTATTTTTTCTTTTTCATCATAATCATCGACAATTTCAATGCGGCCTTCAACAATCGCCGTTTTCGATTTCACGCGCCAGCTGCATGCTACCATTTCGTCCTGCCAGGCCAGATCGTCGCCCGAAAGGAAGGTAATGCAGGCCAGGGGATTTTCCTGAATGATTGCCCACTTGCGTCCAAACTGCCCGCTGTGCAGGTAGATGTATTCACCATCGTAGCCGAAGTTCATGGGGATGACATAAGGTCGCATGTTTTTATCAGCCAGGCCTACATAGCAGGTACGACACGACCGGATCAACTGTTCAATACTTTCTTTGTCTTCGATGAATAGTGTTCTCATAATTATGATGTTATGGCCCTTCTGCCCAGTTTGACCGATAGTTCCTTTTCCACCTTTTTCAGGTTGGTGATGATGGTTTGCATTTCGAGCACCTGGTCGAGGTGTTCATTTCCCAGTGCTCCGATTTTCTTCATCAAGCCTTTCACGATGAGTTTCACATGCCTGAGCTTGTATTCCTCGATCAGGCGGGGGACAATCTGAAAGAGAATTTCTTCTTCTTCTTCGATGTAGGCTCCTTTCTTGCGCCAGATCATACTTTCGATGTGCTTGTCGACCAGCAGGCCGCTTACCAGACTGCTGATTTGGTTGTCGGTGTGTTGAACAAAATAGCGTTCAGGGTTGAAATAATCTTCGAACTGGTGTTCGTTGAATTCTTCAAATATTTTCTGAATAACCGGATCGACCGAAGAAAGGTTGTCGGCCTCGAGTTCCGAGAGGATGTATTCGCCCACCTTTACCATGCGTTCTTCTCCGTTTTCTTCTTCTTCCACCTTGAATAAATCGTTTGAAAAATAGCGTAGCAATACCCTGAGCAAAGCCTTCTCTTCAATTTCGCAGGGATTCTTGGGTGCTTCGGCCGGTTGCGCAGCAGCTGCTTTTGCCTGTGTTGCTTCCCTGATTTGCTCCCGCTTTTCTTTTACAATCTGCTCTTCAGTCTGCCTGAATTTGATTTTATTGACTTCGGTGTACAGGATGCGCTCCTCCATGTCGAGCATTTTGCTGCACTCTTTGATGTACACCGAGCGGGTAATGGTATCGGGAATGACTGCAATCGATTTTACAATGTCGATGATGAGCCGCGCCCTGGCCACGGGATCCTGATCGGTTTGATCGATCAGCAGTTTCGTTTTAAAACGAATGAAGTCGGTTTCGTTCTTGCTGATGTAGTCGAGCAGGGCAGTGGCATTCATCGAGCGGGCAAAAGAGTCGGGGTCTTCGCCATCGGGCAGTGGCACCACTTTTACATTGATGCCTTCTTCGAGCACCATGTCGATTCCCCTGATTGAAGCCTTGATTCCGGCCTGGTCGCCATCGTAAATAATGGTGATGTTGGAGGTAAAGCGCTTGATCAGTCTGATCTGGTCGTTGGTAAGCGAGGTTCCCGATGAAGCCACCACATTTTCGATGCCCGACTGGTGCATCGATAGCACGTCGGTATAGCCTTCCACCAGGTAGCATTTATCGTTGCGGGTAATGGCATTTTTAGCATGGAAAATGCCGTAAAGCACCTTGCTTTTATGGTAGATTTCCGATTCGGGCGAGTTGAGGTATTTGGCGGCTTTGGGGTCGGTTTTTAAAATTCGTCCGCCAAAAGCAATGACCTTTCCTGCCAGGTTGTGAAAGGGGAAGATGACCCTCCCCGAAAAGCGATCGCGAATCCAGTTGTCACGTTTGATGGTCAGTCCGGTTTCTTCGAGGAACTCCATTTTGTACCCGTTGCGAAGGGCAGCCTGGGTAAAGGTGTCTTTTTGATCGGGGCAGTAGCCCAGCTGGAATTTTTTAATGATGTCGTCGCGAAAACCGCGCTCCCTGAAATAACTTAGGCCTATGGTGCGTCCCTCATTTTCGTTCATCAGAAAAGCTGAGAAGTATTCACGGGCATAGTTGGTAACAATCAGCAAACTTTCACGGCGGTTACGCTGGGCAATTTCTTCGGGCGTTTCTTCTTTTTCATCTACTTCGATGCGAAATTTTTTTGCCAGGTAACGAAGTGCTTCAACGTACGAAAGATGCTCGTGTTCCATGATGAAATTCACAGGGCTTCCACCTTTTCCACAGCCAAAACATTTGTAAATCTGCTTGGCGGGTGATACGGTAAACGACGGTGTTTTTTCGTTATGGAAGGGGCAATTTCCAAGGTAGTTGACCCCGCGACGTTTGAGGGTAACAAAGTCCTGCACTACCTCCACAATGTCGGCAGCGTCCATAATTCTTTCAACCGTATGCTGATCAATCATGGGAACAAATGTAGTCATTTCAATTTTTAGAAAAGGGCAGCGGCGGGGTGATTTTTCCGGCAGTGAAAGCTTCGGGCAAAGTTGTTTTGCTGTGAACGAAGGGGCCTGAGCGAGGGCTACTGATTGGGATTCAGACGCTGAATGGTCAGCCTTGTGCTCGCTTTATGGCAAAAAAAAAGACCTGCCAGTTGCAGATCTTTTTGTTGTCCCACTAGGGCTCGAACCTAGACTCTTCTGAACCAAAATCAGACGTGTTGCCAGTTACACCATGGGACAGTCCTTGTTTGCCTTGTTTCTAAGACGGGTGCAAATTTATAAAAAAAATCAAACTGCCAATAAAAAAATCAAATAATTTGAGCACTTCGGTGTTGGAAGTTAATTATCAGCGCTTTTGAACAGATTTTATTTTTGTCAGTGAACGTGTTTACAAAAAAAGACGACCAGCTGATCGTCTTTTTTAGTGGTGCCACCAGGAATCGAACCGGGGACACACGGATTTTCAGTCCGTTGCTCTACCAACTGAGCTATGGCACCTTGTTTTGAGGCGTCAAAAGTACTTCATTTTTTCGAATTCACAAACAGTATGATCCGATTATGTAAAAATGAAATTGATGACTTGTGTTAATCAGGCAGATGCTGGTTAAATTCATCGAGTAAAATTGCCGCTTCGTGTTTTGCCGCTTCATCGATGTACACATCCACCGCCGATGGAACACTTCCGGGAACACCTGCAGCGATGCCCGAACGGAAGTCGTTTTTTAACAGCACGTCGATGTCGTGCTTTTCCAGCTTGCTTTTGATAAGTAAGGCTGTTACTTCGGAGCCGGTGAAAATCCTGATGAGTTTGTGTTGTTCGCTCATTATAAAAGGGTTTAGTGTTTACTGATACGCATGTCAAATATAAAGAAAAATGATGTGCTAAGGAAGAAGTCAATGGTCAATAAGGAAAAAAGGAAAAAAGGGAAAGCAGTTGAAAGCAATTGAAGACAAAGGGAAAAAGTCATTGGTCGTTGTGTCGGTAAGGCGAAAAGGAAAGCAATGGAAATCCGCCAGCTGGCGGACTCGTTGCTGGTTGCTGGTTGCTTGTTGGTGTGCGGATAGTGGAATGCCAACTTGCTTCGCAACTGAAAGCAATGGAAAGCAATGGAAAGCAACTGAAAGCGATGGAAAGCAATTGAAAGCAATAGAAAACTATAGTCCGCCAGCTGGCTGATCACTACTACCCGGAATAGTAATCTTCGCAATGGCTTACTTAGGCACTCAGGTACTAAGGCACTCATAAAAATAAACCACAATAGATACAATAGAACACATTAGAGGAAATGGATGCTGGTTGCTTGTTGCTCGTTACTCGTTGCTCGTTACTCGTTACTGGTTGCGGATAGTGAACTGCAAACTTGTTTCGCAACGGCTTACTCAGGAACTCAGGCACTCAGGCACTCAAAAAAACACAATAGGAAACCGTTGCTCGTTACTTGTTGCTGGATGCTCGTTGCTGGTTGCTCGTTACTCGTTACTCGTTACTGGTTGCGGATAGTGGACTGCTAACTTGCTTCGCCACGGCTTACTCAGGCACTCAGGTACTCAGGCACTCAGGCACTCATAAAAATAAACCACAATAGATACAATAGAACACATTAGAGGAAATGGATGCTGGTTGCTTGTTGCTCGTTACTCGTTGCTCGTTACTCGTTACTGGTTGCGGATAGTGAACTGCAAACTTGTTTCGCAACGGCTTACTCAGGAACTCAGGCACTCAGGAACTCAAAAAAACACAATAGGAAACCGTTGCTCGTTACTTGTTGCTGGATGCTCGTTGCTGGTTGCTTGTTGGTGTGCGGAAAGTGGAATCGTAATTTGCTTCGCAATGGCTTCCTTATGAACTTATGCACTAATTCACTCAGGCACTCAGGAACTCAGGCACTCAAAAAATCTCCGTGGTTCTCTGTGGTAAAAGAAAGCGGTTGAAAGCAATGGGAAGCAGTTGAAAGCAATAGAAAACTATAGTCCGCCAGCTGGCTGATCAGTCCTAACCGGAATAGTAATCTTCGCAATCGCTTACTCAGGCACTCAGGCACTCAGGCACTCAGGCACTCAGGCACTCATAAAAATAAACCACAATAGATACAATAGAACACATTAGAGGAAATGGATGCTGGTTGCTTGT